>NZ_CAUWGY010000096.1:0-8236 GCF_963558415.1 uncultured Ruthenibacterium sp.
CGGGCTTGGCGAATTATATGGCTGCGTTACAAGCGGATTCAAGTTTTTTTTCTGCTCTGATAAATTGGATAGATCAGGGGCGCTGGGACAGCGCGCTGCTCTGCACACAAGAGTATTCGCCGCCACCGTTGAAAGCGGTGCGTGGATACGATGGGCCGGAGTTGAATGCGGTTAAGGCTTTGCGAGAAGAGGTAAAAAAGGTTCACAAAGAGCTGAAAGAAAAAATTTTTATTTGCACGCAAGAGGAATTTGAAGAGGACCGTAAAAGAATTTTGCCAATGCTGCGTGCTTTGGCGAAGGCAGTGCGCATTTTTGAACAGCGCTTTTTTGCGGCGAAAATGGAACAGAAAGTTCTTGAATACAGTGATTTTGAGCATTTGTCTCTCCGGCTTTTGTGCAAAGAAAATGACGAGAAAACCGATGTGGCTCGCGCCGTGAGTGCACGTTTTGATGCTGTGATGATTGATGAGTATCAGGACACCAATGCGCTGCAAGCGCTTCTTTATCGGTGCCTTGCCAATGATGATGGTTCCAATTTGTTTTTTGTAGGTGATGTAAAACAAAGCATTTATCGCTTCCGGCTGGCAAGTCCCGAAATTTTTATTGCGCAGAGAGAAAGATTTTTTCCGTACCATGAAGGGGGACAGCATCCGGCAAGCATCACCTTGGGCAATAATTTTAGAAGCGCAGGAAGTGTGATCGATGCGGTGAACGATGTCTTTTCTTGTGTAATGAAACGTCAGGTGGGTGATGTGGATTATAACAAGGAAGAAATGCTTTATCGCGGTCTTCCAGACTCTTACGATGGTGGCCCAATGGAAGTGCAGATTGTGGATCAGGGAGCAAAAATGTCAGACCTGGGCGATGCACTGGCTGTTGTAGATACCGTGCGCCGATTGGTGAGAGAGGGCTTTCCGGTACGTGACAAACAAGGTGGAACCAGACCGTGTCAGTATGGAGATATTTGCATTTTGCTGCGCAGTCGCACTCGGTTTTCAGTTTACGAACAGGCGCTGGCACAGCAAGGAATACCGGTAGCCGCCGATGCGGGGGAAAGTCCATTGACGGCTGGCGAGTCAGCGCCGCTTTTGTCAATGTTGCGCGTGATCGATAATCCGGCACAGGACGTGCATGTGGCGGCGGTGCTTCTCAGCCCCATGTTTGGCTTTACGCCGGATGATTTGATCCGTCTGAGAGCGGAATATCCTAAATTGGGGCTGTATGCGGCTCTCACGCAGAGCAAAATGGAAAAAGCGGTGCACTTTTGCACGCTGTTGCGGTGGTTGCGCGCTTTGGCGGCCACGGCTCCCGTGTCGCAGCTCTGCGATGAGATTTTGTCCAAAACGCATTACTTTGCTGCGGTCGGGGCGATGGAGAATGGAGCAGAGCGCAGACAGACATTGCGTGCTTTTGTTGCTTGGGCATCAGCAGTGGGAGCAAATGGACTTTCGGCGGCGATTCGTATGGCGGACAATGCGATTGAGAGCGGTGCATTGCCGGCTGCAGGTGCGGTGACACTTCCAAAAGGTTGCGTTTCTATCATGACCATTCACCGTTCAAAAGGCTTGGAATTCCCGGTGGTGATTTTGGCGGATGCATCTCACCAATTTAATTTGCGAGATGTATCCAATCGAGTCCTTTTTCATCCGCAGCTTGGCCTTGGAATGTCATTGAGAGCTGGAGAGGGCGGACTTTATTCTACTGCATCCCACAAGGCTATTTCCATGGCATTGCGTACAGAGTCGGTCAGTGAGGAGATGCGAATTTTGTATGTGGCCCTTACGCGGGCTAGGGATAAACTGATTGTTACAGTTCCCTTGGCACGGCCTGAAAAAGTATTGTCAGAACTGGCCACACAATTAGCGGGAGCAGGCGGAGCTACTGCCTATCTGCTTCAAAAGGCGTCAAGCTTTGCACTTTGGATTTGCACGGCGGCCCTTTTGCACCCTGACTGCGAAAATTTACGGGCGATAGCGGGAGCTGCCACTTTGCCTCTTTACCAGGCACAAGGTCATATTTCGGCATCGGTGATTTGTTTGGATGAACAGGAGCAAACAGAGCAAACAAAGGAGTTTCACAGACAATCTAATCCGGATATTGTATTGCTAAAACAGCTTCGCAAGAATTTTGAAACGCAGTATCCTCGTGCGGCATTGAGTGAGTTGCCCGCCAAATTGAGCGTTTCCAATTTGGCACATGAGCAGGCACAGCCGGTTTTATCACGGCCTTCATTCTTGTACAAAGAAGGACTGACAGCGGCGGAAAAGGGAACTGCTCTTCATAGTGTGTTGCAATTTGCCGACCTTGCGGCTGCGAGTGATGATTTGGAAGCGGAAGTAAGCCGGTTGGTACAAGAGGATTACATTGATGCACAGCTTGCTGGCCAGCTCGAGAGAAAACGGATTCGAGACTTTTTTAATTCCGATGTGTTTGCCCGTATGCTGAATGCCGATAAATTACTGCGGGAATATGCATTTTTGACGGCGGTGCCAGCAAAATTTGTCCAGCCGGATATCGATCCTGCTTTCTGGCAGCAGCCAGTATTGGTGCAGGGCATCGCGGATGCGGTGATTGTAAAGGGAGATTGCGCGGAAATTTTAGATTACAAGACGGACACAGGCAAAACGGAAAAACAATTTCTTGACAGTTATGCTCGTCAGCTTCTATTATATAAAGCGGCGGTAGAGAAGCGTTTGCCGGTGAAGGTGACCGCATGTACGATTTACTCGTTTGATTTGGGACGGGAAATACGGGTGCCGCTGGGAGAAGAAAAAAGATTTGAGAAAAGCTCTTGACAGATGTGAAAAAGAGCAGTATACTTTGACAGTAAACAAAGTAGCTCTGGCTTGGCAGCCAATGCTCACCTTGTGCGCTGATTGAAGCGTCGGGTTTATACGAAGACTTTTAATGGAGTTCTTGTGTCTTTTTGTGCGGCTGCCGGTACCGGCAGCCGCACTTTATTGTTTTAAACAAAATTTTGGAGGTGTTTTACCATAGCCGGCAAAAAAGAACTGGAGATCAATGAAGGGATCCGTGACAAAGAGGTGCGCGTAATCGATGCGGATGGGAGCCAACTTGGCATTATGTCCGTACGGGATGCACAAAGAAAAGCAGACGAAAGAAATCTGGACCTTGTTAAAATTGCTCCGCAGGCACAACCCCCCGTATGCAAAATTTTGGATTACGGGAAATATCGTTTTGAGCTTCAGAAGCGGGACAAAGAGGCAAAGAAAAATCAAAAGGTTGTAGATATCAAGGAGATTCGCCTGTCCCTCAATATCGACACGAACGACTTCAACACCAAAGTCAATCAGGCAGCCAAATTTTTGGCCAAAGGTGATAAGGTGAAGGTTTCCATCCGGTTCCGCGGCCGTGAGATGGCGCATACAAATCTTGGTTTGGATGTGCATAAGCGTTTCGCTGAAGCTCTGCCGAGTGCCGTTGTGGAAAAACAACCCAAGCTTGAGGGACGGAGCATGCAGATGTTCCTGGCTCCAGCCCCTTCCAAGCAAAATTAAGGAGGAACTAAAAAATGCCCAAGATCAAAACCCATTCCGGTGCAAAGAAACGTTTTAAGCTGACGAAAAACGGCAAAGTGAAACGCGGCAAGGCGTATCGCAGCCACATTCTGACCAAAAAGAGCACCAAACTGAAACGCGGTTTCCGCAAATCCGCTTATGCGGACAAAACAAACACAGCAGCCGTGAAACGTATGCTGCCCTACGCTTAAGCAATACACCCATTTGAGAAAAACCGCTATTAAAGGAGATTTAAGAATATGGCTCGTATCAAAGGCGCAATGATGACGCGCAAAAGAAGAAAAAAGACACTGAAACTTGCCAAAGGCTATTTCGGCAGCAAATCCAAACATTTTAAAATGGCCAAACAACAGGTCATGAAGAGCGGCAACTATGCATTTGCTGGCCGCAAAATGAAAAAACGTGAGTTCCGCAATCTGTGGATCACCCGCATCAACGCTGCCTGCCGTGCTGAGGGAATGAACTACTCTTCCTTTATGAACGGCCTGAAAAAAGCTGGCGTGGAGCTGAACCGCAAAATGCTGAGCGAAATGGCGATTCACGATCCGAAGAGCTTCTCTGCTCTGATTGAGACCGCGAAAAACGCTGTAAAATAATAATTGCGACACGCCCGCGCACAAGTTGCACGGGCGTTGCTTTGTATTAACGGGTGGCCATAAAAGTAATACAGAAAGGGGTGTTTTCCGTGGATTTGCACATTACAAGCAGAGAAAATGAGCGCGTAAAATGGCTGTGCCGTTTGCGTGATAGCGCCTCTTTTCGTCAGCGTGAACAATGCTATTTGGCTGAAGGGCTTCGGCTTTGCCGGGATATTGCGCACGTGCAGCAACCAGTGGAGCTCTATTACACGGAAAAGGCGATGATGCAACACCCGGAGCTTGTTGAGATGGGTGGCCGGCATATCTGTATTTCGGATGGCGTGGCAGATAAAATTTCGGATACTAAAAATCCTCAGGGCATCTTTGGGGTGTTTGGCCAAAATATACAGACATTGGATCGCCTTTGTTCTAGTGGCCGGTGGCTAATTTTGGAGCATTTACAGGATCCGGCCAATATTGGTGCTCTTTTGCGCAGTGCGGCCGCGTTTGGATTCGATGGGGTCGTGTTTTGTGCGGATTGTGCAGATCCGTATAGTCCGAAGGCTGTCCGCGCCAGTATGGGGATGTTGACACGTTTAAAATTGGCAAAAGCGGATACGGTGGCACAAACATCTCGTTGGTTGAAGAAAGAACATGTGCCATTGGTAGCTGCCGCTTTGTATCATTCCGTCCCTTTGGACCAGGCAGAATCTTGGCGTGGCCAAAATGTTGCCTTGTTAATTGGAAACGAGGGAAATGGGCTTTCTGAGGGGGCTGTAAAGGTGGCAGATATAGCGGTACGGATTCCTATGGCCAACGGTGTGGAATCATTAAACGCGGCGGTTGCGGGAAGCGTATTGCTTTGGCATTTTCGGGGAGTGTAGTTTATGGCCAGCATAGAGTATTGGCTTTGGCTTGCCAATGGACTGGGCGCTTGTGCAGGAAATGCGTTGCGCGTTTTGGAATATTTTCAGTCACCGATTGAATTGAAAATGGCATTGGGCAGTATGGAACTGTCTGAATTTCTTTCGCCTGCACAAATTCGTGCATTGAAATCCACATGCCCCGAAGACTTTGTCGCTCGGATAGAAGATTGTGCACGTCGTAAAATTCAGATTGTCACTTGGGAACAGAAAGAGTATCCTGCGCAATTGAAGGAAATCGATTCGACACCGCCGGTTTTATATTATCGGGGAGATTTAACGGCGGCTACAGCGCCGTTGATATTTGCGTTAGTAGGAACGCGCCGTCCGTCTGCTTATGGTGTTGAAGTAATGCGACAGCTTACAACAGATTTGGCAAAGGCGGGAGTAGTCATCGTGTCTGGAATGGCAGATGGATTAGACGGCGAAGCACACCAAGCGGCTCTCCGTAACGGGATGCCTACCATTGCCTGCTTAGCATTCGGACATGAACGGTGTTATCCATCGCAAAATCGAATGCTGAAATCTACGATTGAAAAACAAGGTTTGACTTTGAGCGAATATCCACCGGGCCTTGAGATTCAAAAATCATTTTTCCTACAACGCAACCGTTTGATTGTGGGACTGAGCAGAGGGATTTGTGTGGTAGAGGCGCGGGAATCGTCTGGTACGATGAATCAGGTGCGACATGCACTGGACTTCGGACGAGATGTATTTAGTGTTCCGGGCAGCATTTTTTCACCGCTTTGTGCAGGAACCAATCGATTGTTGCAAGAGGGTGCACATTTAGTGCGCAACGCTGATGATATCCTTCGTTTTTATGGTCTGGAGAGAGTTTCGGCTTTACCGAAGGAGACGGTGGATGCCCCGGCGATTTCTATTTCTCCAATGGCACAGCGTATTTATGATGTGCTGACTTGTCAGCCGCTGACGCTTGCGCAAATATGCGATGCGGCCGATATGCCGTCTGCACAGACAATGGCCGCGCTTACAGAGCTGGAACTGGCAGGGCTGTCTTGCCAGATGGCCGGCCGTCAATTCATCCGGAAAGGATCATGATTCATGTCAAAATTAGTGATTGTGGAGTCGCCAGCAAAAGCGAAGACGATCCGCAAATATTTAGGGGATGGTTACGATGTGACCGCCTCCATGGGTCACATCCGTGATCTTCCAAAGAGTCAACTTGGAATCGATGTGGAACACGGATATGCGCCCCAATACATCAACATTAAGGGCAAGGAAAAGGTCATTAAAGAGCTGAAATCCATGGCTAAGAATAGCGATGAGGTCTTTTTGGCGACCGACCCTGACCGTGAAGGAGAAGCAATCAGTTGGCACTTGGCCAATCTTTTAGGATTGGATCCACAGGCTCAGCGGAGAGTGACATTTGGTGAAATCACCAAAAAAGGCATTACGCAAGGAATGGCCTCGCCACGTGCCATTGACATGAATTTGTTCAATGCGCAGCAGGCTCGTCGAATTTTGGACCGTTTGGTTGGATACAAGCTCTCTCCCTTTTTGTGGAAAAAGGTGCGCCGCGGGCTTTCGGCGGGTCGTGTGCAAAGTGTTGCAGTCCGTTTGATTGTGGACCGTGAGAAGGAAATTGAGGCGTTTAAACCGGAAGAGTATTGGAACATTGACGCAGTCCTCTGTCCACCTGCCAGTAGCAAAAAGTTTACTGCCCGTCTGTTTAGTACGGCGGCTGGAAAAAAACTAGAAGTGAAAAATGAGCAGGAGAGTCAGACCATCGTTAAGGCGTTGGAAGGAGCTGCGTATACGGTCCAATCCATCACACGAGGCAAACGGAAAAAGACGCCGGCGCCGCCCTTTATTACTTCGACTATGCAGCAGGAGGCCAGTCGTCGCCTAGGCTTTACCGCTACCAGAACGATGCGTGCTGCTCAGATGTTGTATGAAGGCGTGGATGTAGCTGGACAAGGAACCATGGGCTTGATTACGTATATGAGAACGGATAGTTTGCGTATTGCGGAAGAGGCTGTGGCGGCCGCGAAGGATTTCATCACAGATAATTACGGGCAACAGTATGTGTGTGCATATAAGCGGACCTATAAGAGCCGCAGTGCTACGGCTGCACAGGATGCGCACGAGGCGGTGCGTCCTACGAATCCAGCACTGACGCCGGATGAGGTGGAAAAGAGTGTAACAGGTGATGCAGCCAAGCTGTATCGGCTGATCTGGAGCCGCTTCATTGCCAGCCAGATGAGCGATTGCCAGCAGGATACAGTGTCTGTGGACATTGCGGCTGCAGATTATTTGTTCCGCGCTTCTGGATATGTAGTTACTTTCGATGGTTTTACAGCGCTGTACGAAGAAGCAACCGATGAAAAGGAAAAAAAGGAGACGGCGCTGCCTCCTCTTGAGGAAAAAGATGTGCTCAAGCTGAAGGAATTGAAACCGGAGCAAAAGTTTACGCAGCCACCGGCAAGATATACCGAAGCAACTCTGATTCGTGCACTTGAAGAGAATGGTATTGGACGTCCTTCCACCTATGCACCGATTATTACGACCATCATCGATCATGATTATGTGGAGCGCGAGCAAAAAAAGCTGGTTCCTACCAAATTGGGTCGCGTGATCAATGACTTAATGATGGAACAGTTCCCGGATATCATTGACATCACTTTTTCTGCGAATATGGAAAAGAACCTGGACCAGATTGAGAATGGAAAGTCGGATTGGCATAAAACGATTGATGACTTCTATCAGGGATTTGAAAAGAACCTACAGCGCGCAGAAGAAGAAATGAAGGATAAAAAGGTCAAAGTACCGGATGAAGAGACCGATGAAGTATGCGAGTTGTGTGGTCGCAAAATGGTTATTAAAAGCGGTCGGTATGGTAAGTTCTTGGCCTGCCCGGGTTTCCCTGAGTGTAAAAATACAAAGAGACTGGTCAAGGATACAGGCGGCCAATGCCCCAAATGTGGAAGTCGCGTATTGATTCGCCATTCCAAAAAGGGAAGAGTGTATTATGGGTGCGAAAAAAATCCCACCTGTGATTTTATGACTTGGAATGAACCGACAGCGGAAAAATGCCCGCAGTGTGGTTCCACTTTGTTTAAAAAAGGCGGCAAAAACGGTATTTTGCTGTGTGAAAAAGAGGGCTGCGGCTATTCTCGTCCGGCTCAGGAACAGAAAGGCTAATAAAAAATGCATATTCGGATTTTGGGCGCGGGCC
>NZ_CAUWGY010000097.1:0-8227 GCF_963558415.1 uncultured Ruthenibacterium sp.
ATTTATTATATGACGCAAATTTCCACCCGTCCGCCCACGTTTGTGTGCTTCTGTAATTCTAAGCAATTATTCCATTTCTCCTATCAGCGCTATATTGAAAATCAAATTCGAGAAACATTTGGGTTGGAAGGAACTCCTATTCGAATTTTAGTTCGTGAGCGGGGAGAAAAAGTATAAACAATCGCCAAGTGACATAAAAGGAGGAGTCGGATTGAAAGGCTTTCTGCTGTATCTTCTGTTTTGTGTATTGGTTCCTTATTTGTTAGGGTCATTGAGCTTTTCTGTAATCGTATCAAAAGGATTATATCATCAAGATATTCGTAAATTTGGTTCTGGAAATGCAGGTATGACCAATGTTTTGCGGACATTTGGAAAAAAGGCTGCGGCATTGACCATTGTAGGTGACATTGGAAAGGGTATTTTGGCTGTTGTTTTGGCAAAATGGTTCTTTCAATCGGAGCTTGCTTGCGAGAATTCTTATTTTTTAGGCGCAATCTTTGGAATTTATTTGGCGGCATTTTTTGCGGTCATTGGCCATGTATATCCATTGTATTTTGGTTTTAAAGGCGGAAAAGCTGTATCGGTTGCTACGGGGACGATTGTAGCCATTTCTCCAATTATGGTATTGCCGTTGCTCGTGATATTTTTTGGAGTGTTGGCCATAGGGAAAATGGTTTCCTTGTCCAGCATTTGTTGCGCAGCAGCTTATCCGATCGTTACATTTTTATATTATTATTTGTTTGAAGAAAGTTCTGTTTCGGCTATTTTAACAGCAACGCTAGGAGCGGCGATTATGGGTGGACTTGTCATATGGTTGCATCGCTCCAACATTGTTCGTATTCGCAATGGAACAGAGTATAAGTTCTTTCAAAAAAAGAAGTAGGAAAATGACAAACGGCGTCCAGTTGATTGAAGAACTGGACGCCGTTTGTTGTTAAAAATAAAAATCGCCCGACCATAGGTCGGGCGGCGCTTTTCGTTTTCATTACAGAGCGCGGGTAACCTTACCGGAACGCAGGCAACGGGTGCAGGCGTAGATATAACGGGGAGAACCGTCGACTACCGCTTTCACTCTTTTTACGTTGGGTTTCCAAGTACGGTTAGAGCGGCGATGAGAGTGAGAAACTTTAATACCAAACGCCACACCTTTACCGCAGCAATCACATTTTGCCATTGTACTGCACCTCCTCTTTTCAAGTAGCTAGAATATAATACCAGACATTTTGAAAAAAAGCAAGTTTTTTTCAAAAATAAATTTTAATACGAATGATTTGTAAGTTAAATTTGCAATTGAAAAATGATTTTGGAACGGCGGTTGTTATTTGTGCTTAAAAATGGTATTATAGAGTGTCTACACAAATCAAACGAGGGAACCATTATGGATTATGCAAAATTGGCTCTTTATGTGGCACGTGCAATTGCACTGTTAACCGCAATCCCTTTTCATGAGGCTGCACATGCTTGGGCTTCGGACAAGTTAGGGGATCCCACGGCGAAAATGTATGGGCGTATGTCTTTAAACCCTGTTCGTCATTTCGATCTTCTTGGTGCGCTGTGCATGATTTTGGTGGGATTTGGATGGGCAAAGCCGGTTCCGGTTGCGGCCAGAAATAATTTTAGACATCCTCGTCGTGATATGGCGTTGTCTGCTGCCGCTGGCCCTTTGGCGAATGTTCTTCTTGCGGTGATTTGCCTGATTTTTTATAAACTGGTCTGGTATCTTGTAATCCCTCTCTATTACGGTGAATTTGTTTGGCTTTTTATATTGAACGTTTTGAGTTCGATGATTAGTGTAAACATTACTTTGGCGGTTTTTAATTTGTTGCCGGTTCCACCCTTGGACGGTTCACGGATTTTTAACGTATTGCTTCCGGAGCGCATTTATTTTGGAATTATGCGCTATGAGCGTGTAATTTTGTTTTGTTTGTTTGCGGTGCTTTGGCTTGGGGTTTTGGATGGCCCCTTAAATGTGATGTACAACTGGCTTTTGCAGGGGTTGGATATGCTTACGGGTTTTATTGATTGGATTTTTACTTGAGATTAGGGAGAAAAAATGAAGGTACTTACATTTAAGTTGGAGCAATTTGAAGGTCCTTTGGATCTGTTGCTTTACCTTGTCTCCAAAAATAAGATGAATCTTTATGATATAGAGATTGTATCCTTGATTGATCAATACGTTTCTGTGGTTCATGAGCTGTCCCCTGAGCAAATGGAGAGTGCAAGCGAATTTATAGAAATGGCTGCTCGACTGGTGCAGATGAAATCTTATTTTTTGCTACCGAAAAGCGAAGAGGCCGAACGGATAAAAGAAGAACTTACTGGTTTGCTTGTAGAATATTCTTTGTGCAAAAAAGTTGCCGCAAAACTGAAAACTATGCAAGAGAACGTTTATTATGTAGTACGTTCTCCGATGGAAATACAGTTTGACACGGAATACAGATTGCATCACGATGTATATTTGTTGGAAAATGCCTATAATTCTCTACAAGGACGTAGCTTGCAGAAGCGAACTCCACAGCAGGAGAGATTTGAGCCTTTGACTGCGGCTCCTTTTGTATCGGTAGGTTCACGAATCATAACGGTTTTGCGTGGCTTAGTAACGGGTCGTGTAAAAAAACTTCGACAGCTATTTAAAAAGGATGGAAGTAGAAGTCAAACGGTGGCGACCTTTTTGGCGGTGCTTGAACTAGTACGGGCAGGACGGATTGAAATCGGAACCGATGAAACTCTGACGGTTAAACGCAAGCGGGAGGATAAAAAATGGAACTCAGACAATTGAAGGCAACCGTGGAGGCTATGTTATTTGCTTGTGGAGATCCTGTTGATTCTGGACGTTTGGCTGAGGTGCTTGAACTGCCAGTAGAAGATGTGGAGCGAGTTTTGGTATGCCTTGCAGATGAGTATGCATCCCAAGAAAGAGGAATTTGCCTGTTAAGCATAGAGAATCGTTGGCAACTTGCAACTAAAACAGAATACGCAAGGGAAATAAAGCTTTTACTTGATAATCGTCGCAATACACCTTTGTCGCCTGCGGCGCTTGAAGTGTTAGCAATTATTGCCTACAATCAGCCTGTATCGCGTTCTTTTGTAGAGCAGGTGCGTGGAGTTGATTCGTCATCTACTATTCAAACATTGGCTCAAAAAGGGTTGGTCGAAGAAGCGGGCCGTTTGGATCTTCCGGGGCGTCCAATTTCTTTCCGAACAACGGATACTTTTCTTCGTACCTTTGGTTTGAAAAGTTTGACGGATTTGCCGCCTCTGCATGAAGATGATTATCCGTTGGAGGCCATTGCTGCCGGAGTACAAGAAACGGTGATTGAGCAAGAGGCGAAAGAGTGATGGGACAGGTTTTGCATATCCTGGGTTATAGTTTTTTGGGTTTGTTGGCCCTGTTACTATTGCTTTTGCTATGTCCGGTCAGCCTTTTGGTAGAAATAAAGTACGACAAAATAAGTGTTAAACTAAAGATATTGTTTTTTTCTTTTTTGTTGTATCCATCAAAGTCCCGAGAATCTTCTGAATCTTCAGATAATCTAGATAAGGCGCATGAAGATGAGAAACCCGCTCCCGAGGATGCAGAACCTCAGAAGGCTGAAGAGGGGGCACAAACGAAAAGCTCTTTCAGGAAAATGAGTCTGTCTGAATTGGCTCAATTTGTGTCTACGGCGGGGCGATTTATACGTGTCTTGCTTAAATTTGTTCAAATTCGGGATATTCGAATTGTGTATCCGATTCATGGAGAGGATGCGGCGCAGACAGCAATTCGTTATGGAAGGTTTCAAGCATATTTAGGCAGTACATTAGGCGTTCTTCAAAATTTTTTGAATTTGCATTTTAAGCAAGTGGATATTCTTCCTGATTTTAATGACAATTGTGAATATCGACGTTATTTCTATTGTAAAATACAGGCGATTCCGTTTATAATAGTGATAGTGGCTCTTTATGCTTTAGCCCGTCTAAAGAGTGAAAAGGTAGTTTAATTTGGAGGCTTATGTATGAGCGAACATCCGATTCAAGGGCTGATGGATGTCACCCTGGAAAAGATTAAAAGTATGGTGGATTCGAACACCATTATTGGAAATCCCATTAATATGGCTGATGGGACTATGATTTTACCGGTATCTAAAGTTACTTTTGGCTTTGCTTCCGGTGGTTCGGATTTTCCAACAAAAACCTCAAAAGACCTTTTTGGTGGCGGGAGTGGCGCAGGTGTGTCCATTTCTCCTATCGCGTTTTTGGTTGTCCATGAAGGAAATGTGCGCCTTCTTCAACTATCGGATACTTCGAATAGTTTGGATCGGGCCATTGGAATGATGCCGGAGATGGTGGACAAGGTATCGGATATGTTTTCTAAAAAAGAAAATAAAAAGGATGCAGACAAAGAGCAAAAGTAGTGTTTAGGGGGCGCGGTGCGCCCCTTTTTTGGACAAAACTGCTAGTGTTTCTAAAACAAAGGAAAAGGATTGGAATTATGGCACTTGAACGAATTCAAAAAGTAATGGCACAACAGGGGATATGTTCGCGCCGAGCTGCGGAACACTTAATTGAACGCGGTAAGGTGAAGTTGAACGGACATCCGGTTGCACTGGGCGATAAGATGGACCCTGCTCGAGATGTGCTCACTGTAGAGGGACAACGTGTATATGTCCCACGCAGAACAGAAAAATATTATTACATGTTGAATAAGCCCAGAGGGTACATCACCACAACCAGCGATGAACGCGGACGAAAAACGGTAATGGAGTTGCTGGAGGACATTCCGGCACGTGTGTATCCAATCGGGCGACTCGATAAAGATAGTGAAGGGCTTTTGCTGTTTACAAACGATGGAGAATTTGCAAATCTGCTTACCCATCCAAGCCATGGAGTTTCAAAATTATATCGGGTGACGGTTCGTCCTCATGCGACGGAGGAACAGATCATTGCGTTGACGGATGGTGTCTTATTGGATGATGGCACGAAAACATTGCCGGCGGTCATTCATGTTGTAACAGATGAACCAGAACGGACTGTAATGGAAATGACAATTCGCGAAGGGAAAAACCGGCAAATTCGCCGCATGTGTGAAGCGGTAGGATTGGATGTAATTCGCTTAAAACGAGCGGCTTTGGGCGCGGTTCGCCTTGGAATGTTGCAACCTGGTCAGTACCGCGAATTGACCCAGAGCGAGGTAAATGCGTTACGGGCTGCGGCACAAAAGGGCAAGACAACGGCTCAAATTGCTCGCAATACACAGGCGAATGCTGCAAAAAAGGCAATGCGTCCGCATGGTGTCCGTGCACCGAAGGGGGCGGTTGCGGCTAAAAGGAGGCAAAGCAAAAAATGATTGCTATGCGTCCCATTTTAGAACAAGATGTCATCGATTTGCTGAATAATGGCAGATTTGAAGGAGATCTGGATGGATACGTTGTTATGGAAGGACCAACGTACTTAGGATATATTTTGTACAGGTTGGATAAGACGATTGTTTCTGTGTTGGACTGCGGTGTGGAAAATACAGCATGTATCGACGGGGCAATACGTGCCTGTTTAGCTGCGGGAGAAAATGCGGGCTGTACCGCTTTCGAGATCAATGGGGAAGACGAAAAATTAAAAAAATGGAGAAATATTTTTTGTAAGAACGAACCGGATCCGGTTCCAATTAATAAAATTTTTTCACTTTGCAAATAATTTGCAGTTTTCCGTGAAATAAGGTCTTGTTATTGTTTTATCAAAATAGTATAATGGTTGTAATTTGGAATTTTATGCAGGAGGGCTGTTCATGGCAAAAGCAACATCCGGCAAGGAAGTCCTTGCTAAATTTTTTGATGAAGGCGCCTATCAGACGTTGTATGCTGACGCAAACAGCGCAGTAACGGCTGCTTTCGGTAGCGCAAACGGGACGCCCGTGTATGCGGTGTGTCAGAATGGTGCGGCAATGTGCGCCAAGGATACGGAGAAAGTGGTCAAGGTTTTGGATATGGCCGGAAAGACCGGTAATCCTGTGGTGACTTTTTACAATTCGATTGGATCAAAACTGGAAGAAGGTTTGGCAGCCCTTGCAGGCAGCGCCAATGTAGCGGCAGCAGTGGCACGGTTGTCTGGCGTTGTTCCGCAAATTGCGGTGGTAACAGGTGTCTGCGGTGCAGGAAGTGCATTGGCAGCGGCTGGTGCAGACATTTGTGTTATGAGCAAAGAGGGCGAACTGTTTTTGACAGCTCCATTTACCAGTGCAGCGGCTGGGGATAAAGTGGAAAATGCTGGCTCTGCGGAATATGCGGCAAAAGCGGGCGTTGCGACCATTGTGGTTGATAATGCTGAAGAGGCCGCTGTAAAGGCTGCTGAGTTGGTTGCACTGCTTCCGGCGAATAATTTGGCAGGTGCGGCTGTGTTCGAGTCTGCGGCTCCGACAGGTGCTCTGAATTTGGCCAAATATGCTGCAGCAGATGCAGTAAAGGCTTTGGTAGATGCAGACAGCGCTGTGGAACTGTATGCCGGATTTGGTAAAAATGTAATTACTGCTCTGGCCACTGTTGGCGGAAGTGTGGTAGGCATTGTTGCTACAGAGAAGGCTTTGTGCCGTGAGTGCGTTTCTAAGACTGCACGCTTTGTTCGTTTGTGCGATGCTTTTAGTATCCCTGTTGTTACGGTTGTGAACACCGATGGGTTCGTAGCAAGTTCTTCTGAAGAAGAGGCTGGCGGTCTGCGTGAGGCGGCTCGTTTGACAGGTACTTATGCAGATGCGACAACTGCGAAAGTGGCTGTTGTGACTGGCAGTGCGGTAGGTACCGCCTATACAGCTTTGGCAAATGCAGATTTGACCATTGCGGTTGAGGGTTGCACAATTTCTGCTCTTGATCCGAAAGCTGCTGTGACGGTTTTGTATAAGGACGAGCTGGAAAAAGGTAACAATATTGCTGGCGATACACAGAAATTGGCTGCTAAATATGCTGCAGAAGTTTGCAGCGCTTCCAGTGCGGTTGAGGCTGGTCTGGCTGACTTTGCAGTTGATGCAGCTTCTGTACGTGCTACATTGGTAGGCGCTTTGGATATGCTGTCCACAAAACGTACGCAGCGTATGCCGAAAAAGCATGGCAATATGTCTCTGTAATTAATGAATATAGACATCATAAATGGGAGGAACTCCAACATGAAAACTTTTAACGTAACTGTGAATGGCACTGCTTATAGTGTTACTGTCGAGGAAACCGCTGGCGGCGCTCCTGTTGCCGCTCCCGCTCCTGCTCCTGCTGCTCCTAAGGCTGCTCCTGCTGCTCCCGCCGCTCCTGCAGCTCCCAAGGCTGCTCCTGCTCCCGCTGCTGGTGCTGTTACAGTCACCGCGCCGATGCCTGGCAATATTTTGGATGTAAAGGTTTCCAACGGCGCATCCGTAAAAGCAGGTGATGTACTGTGCATTTTGGAAGCAATGAAAATGGAAAATGAGATTGTTGCTCCCCAGGACGGTACAGTGGCTTCTATCAATTGCAGCAAGGGCGATGTTGTCAATGTTGGCGACGTGCTTGTGTCTCTCAACTAATTGAGAACGAGGTGAAACATTTTGGCTAAAAAAATCAAAATTACAGAATGCGTATTGCGTGACGCACATCAAAGCTTGATTGCGACTCGAATGACGCTGGATGAAATGCTGCCCATTCTTTCCACAATGGATGAGATTGGTTATTATTCATTGGAGTGCTGGGGCGGTGCTACGTTTGACTCCTGCATTCGCTTTTTGGATGAGGATCCGTGGGAGCGTCTTCGGACGATTCGGCGGGAATGCCCGAAAACAAATTTGCAGATGTTGTTCCGTGGTCAAAATATGTTGGGATATCGTCCCTATGCGGATGATGCTGTAGAGTATTTTGTCCAGAAATCTGTGGCAAATGGTATTGATATTCTTCGTATTTTTGATGCGTTGAATGATCCGCGCAATCTGGAGACTGCGATTAAAGCCTCTAAGAAAGAAAAAGCGCATGTGCAGGCTTGCATTAGCTATACTTTGAGCCCTGTGCATAACAATGAGTATTTTGCAGAGTATGCAAAGACTTTGGAGAATATGGGTGCGGATAGCATCTGTATCAAAGATATGGCAGGCTTGCTGACTCCGTATGCATGCAGTGATTTGGTTTCTGCACTGAAGAAAACGGTGAAAATCCCTGTTGATATTCACTCTCATTACACTTCTGGTTTGGCTTCCATGTCCATTTTGAAGGGCATTGAGGCGGGCGCGGATATTATTGATACGGTT
>NZ_CAUWGY010000098.1:0-7989 GCF_963558415.1 uncultured Ruthenibacterium sp.
AGGGCTCCAAAAAGGCACTTGTTGCGAAATGGTGCTGTCCTGTGATGGCTCACAGGGATATCGCCTGATTTTTGGAAGCGTGGGCGGCGCCAAGGAGATCACTCGTTGGGTGCAAAATGGCGAAGTACAGCCGGGTGTTCCGGAAATTCGTTTTTATAACTTGAATCAAGTTCGTATGACGAATTTTGTGTTTTACGGCGCGCTTCTCGTTCTGGCTGCGGCGGCCTTGCTGGTGCCGGTTCGCCTGAATGGAAAATGGACTCGTTTGGCCTATCACATAGCGGTGATTGGGCTCACGGCCTGTCTGGCGGAATACGTTTTGGAGAGTTGTAACGCCACCGGCCTTACGGCTTTGCCAAAAGTTTCGCTGTTGCTGAATGTGCTTTTGATCGGTTCGGCGGGACTGCTTTTATATGTGATTAGCCGACGTTGCCAAATTGCTGTTTTGGCAATGGATCTATTCTTTTTGGGACTTGCGGCAGTCAATTATTATACGCGCATGTTTCGGGGAACCGTGCTCACGGCACAGGATGTATTTGCGGCGGGAACGGCAATGCGTGTCATGTCCAGTTATCAGTTCACCTTGGGCTGGGAAATTTGTATATTGCTGGCAGCGGCAATATTGACGCTTGTTCTTGCATGGCGAGAACCCCCCGCCATCGAAAAAAGGGAATACCGCGTTTTTCGGGCGGTGATAGGCATGTTGTGCGTAGTGGTTTATGGAGCGGCGATGTTCCCGCCCGTTTATACACGCCTTGGTATGGATGATCATACATTCCTTCTGGAGCGGGCTAGCAAAACCAATGGTTATTGGGAGACAATACTGATCAATCTGAACAATCCTTTGTTTGAAAAACCGGATGGATATTCAGATGATGCTGTGCGTCAACTCGCATCTCAGTATCCGGCGGATCCGGGAGAGCAAACGCCCAACATTGTTGTGGTGATGGTGGAGTCTTTGGCGGATTTTTCCCGTTTGGGAGATGTGCCGGCCGAAGAAGATGCACTGCCGTTTCTCCACAGTTTGGAAGGGCGGGATGATGTTTACAAAGGCGAGTTGGTGGTCCCGGTATTTGGCGGCGGAACAGTGAATACCGAGTTCGAAGCGCTGACAGGCTGTTCGTCGGCCTCTATGCCTGGCCTTGTTAATCCGTACAGTCAGCTCATCGAAGAAAAGGAAGTGGCCGCAATGCCTTCCTGGTTGGAACAGTGCGGATATTCCTCGTGGGCGCTTCATTTGGAGAAGGCGGCGAATTGGAACCGTAACGACGCCTATCCGTTTATGGGTCTTGAAAATTTTACGGATATTTCCCAAGTGGATACAAGTACTTTGACCACGGTCCGTTCCGATGAAACATCGGAGTATATGCGCGCCTCGGATGCTTCTCACTATGCGCAGATTGAGCAGAATTTTGAAACGCGCTCAGCGCAACCCTATTTCAGTTTTTCGGTTACCATGCAAAATCACGGCGGTTATCTTGCGCCTGGATTTGATAGTCCGGTAAAATTGGATGAGGGTAAGAATTATCCGCTGGCCGAGCAGTATTTGGGTCTGGCGTGGTACTCGGACGACGCGTTCCGTCAGTTTTTGGAATATTGGGAACAGGTGGACGAACCTACGATGATCGTTATGTTTGGCGATCATTTCCCCAATGTGGAAAAAGAATTTTTTGACGAGGTATTGGGAACGGATCGGGATCAACTTGCGGGACAAGCCCGCCTGTTGGTGCAGACTACGCCGGTAGTTATCTGGGCCAATTACGATGTGGATTACTCTGTTCTTCCCGCGTGCTTCAGTGCCAACTATCTCAGTGCAGCGGTGCTTCATACGGCCGGAGCCCCCATGAATTCTTTCCAGCAGTACCTGTTCTCGCAGATGCAGCAAATGCCTGTTTATTCCCGTTACGGTTTTGTGGACGCGCAAGGCGTTTATTATGAGACATTGGCAGGAACGCCGTATGAGT
Source organism: uncultured Ruthenibacterium sp. (assembly GCF_963558415.1). Taxonomy (NCBI): domain Bacteria; kingdom Bacillati; phylum Bacillota; class Clostridia; order Eubacteriales; family Oscillospiraceae; genus Ruthenibacterium; species uncultured Ruthenibacterium sp. Next base: position 1,965 of record NZ_CAUWGY010000098.1, read on the forward strand.
CCATGAGCCGTGATTATGAACTGTGGCAATACGGCGCTTTGGAGCGCGCGCAAGAGCTTTCGGATGTATTTTTCTTGGATGAATCAGCATCGTAGTCTTGAAGGGAGATTTTTATGAAATCTTGTCCGCACATTTACATTGCAATTTCCTGCTATGGCCAGGAGAACTACATTGAAGATTGTCTTTTGCACCTGTTGGCGCAAAGGGGAACATTTACGGCTGAGGTGCATGTTTTTGACGATGCGTCTCCCGATCATACACAGGAACGCATCGAGCAAATTCTGGCTTCCAATCCAGATCATCCGTCTATGACCTTCCATCTGGATTATAACTCTTCTAATATGGGCATGCCCGAAAACACCAAACAGATTCTCCGTGCTATGCGCGCATGTGATGCGGACTATTGTTGCATCCTTGAGGGAGATGATTACTGGCTCAGCCCGTTTTATCTTCAAAAACACATTCAAATTTTGCAAGAGCATCCCGAATATTCCATGAGCAACAATCAGCTTTTGTTTTTGCTGGAAAATACGGAGTTCGAGACACCTTGTTTTCGTATGCGGGAATATCCGGCAAACGTGCAAAACGCACAGGCCCTCACGGCCGAAATGCAGGCGTACGACAATTATTCCGGAAACTTTTCATCCAATGTATACCGGCGCAGCGTGCTGCAGAAAATTCCGGAGGACTTTTTAGATTTGCCGTATGTGGATGATTGGTTTGTAAATCTTTTGATGGCTCAATATGGCGGCATTGCTTGCCTCAAAGAACCGCTGAGTGTTTACCGTGTTCATGGGGGTGGCGTTTGGAGCGGCCGAAAAAAAGAGGAGAAAACCTCTTATGAAGAAAATAATATCTGGATGAGAATGCGTTATGTACGCACCCATTTTCCGCATGCGTATTGGCAGGAATTTGCGCATTTTTCTCAAGTATATGCACATCTTCCGATGGAAGGAAAATTGTTTTACCATGGCCGCAATGGACAATTCAATGAGGAACAGTGTCTGCGAGTATACTATTCGTTTGCGGATGCGACCCATTTTGAGATAAAGGCGGATTTGACTTCGCTTCCAGATGACACGCAAGCGTTGCGTTTTGATCCCTGTGAGGGTTGGATGGTCCGAACCCGCGATTTGGAAATTCGGGTCAACGACAAAATTTGTTCTGTGGAGCCGGATGCCGGTGCGCGTTTGGATGAAGATGGAAGTACTTTGTTGGCTACAACGGATCCCATTTTTTATCTTCATCCCAAACTCCCACTTTTTCAGCGCAAATTGCGGAGCCTGGAAATTCGGGGCCAAATTTGGTTTTATGCGGATGAGCAAGACTGCAAATTGCGCTGAAGAGTGCGCCGTGAAAATCCAATATTTTTAAGAGTTTCAGCTTGATTTTTCAAGGACTCGTGTGGTATACTATATAAGCTGCCGTACTGCGGCATACCCGGACCCGGTGGCCGGCGAATCCTCAATTGGTTACCGACACTGCGTCCAGGGCCTATTTTAAGAAAAGAGGAGTTATTGCAATGGAAAACAAACAGACCATCATTGAATCCGCTCGCATGCATGAGACCGACACTGGTTCTCCTGAAGTTCAGGTTGCGTTGCTGACTGCGCGCATCAATCACCTGACCGAGCATCTGAAAACCAATAAGAATGACCATCACAGCCGTCGCGGCCTGTTGAAAATGGTTGGCCGCCGCCGCAATTTGCTGGCCTATCTGCAGAAGAAGGACATTGAGCGTTATCGTGCCCTGATCGCAAAACTCGGCCTGCGCAAATAAGAACAGTTTAACCGAAGGCAGACGGGCGCAGCCCTCTGCCTTTCGGTGTATTTTGTTGCAATCTATTTTGTATTCAACGGGAAGGTTGTTAGCAATAAATCGAGTGCGCGTGACAGACGTACATTGGATTTGTTGCTAAAGCCTCCCTTGAAAATAAATGATTTGTTTTTGTAAGGAGGCAACGTTATGGCATTGGAATTCTCCTCCAAAAAAGAGACATTCCCCAATTACCGTAAGTTTGAAACCGAACTGGCCGGCCGTCCCTTCATTGTGGAAACCGGAAAAATGTGCGGGCTGTCCAACGGAAGCTGCATGATCAGCTATGGTGATACCCGCGTGCTGTGCAATGTAACTATGTCCGAAAAACCCCGCGAAGGCGTGGACTTCTTCCCCCTCTCGGTGGATTTTGAAGAGAAATTGTATGCAGTGGGCCGTATCCCCGGTAGCTTCATGCGCCGTGAGGGCCGTCCTGGCGAGAAGGCCATCCTGACCTCTCGTGTAGTGGACCGTCCCATTCGTCCGCTGTTCCCCAAAGATATGCGCAACGACGTTTCCGTGGTCATGACGGTCATGAGCGTGGATCAGGATTGCAGTCCTGAGATCGCTGGCATGATCGGTACTTCCATCGCGATTTCCATTTCGGATATCCCCTGGAAAGGGCCTATCGCGGGCGTATACATGGGCCTGGTGGACAATGAGTTGGTCATCAACCCCACTGAAGCACAGCGCGAAAAAAGCGAGTTGCAACTGACTGTGGCCGCAAGCATGGAGAAGATCGTCATGATCGAGGCTGGTGCCAATGAAGTGGACGAGCACACCATGTTGAATGCCATCAAAGCGGCGCATGTGGAGATCAAAAAGATGATTGAGTTCATCAACTCCATTGTGGCCGAGATCGGCAAGCCCAAGAAAGAGTTCCAGTCTATGGAGCTGGATCACGATTTGTTTGAGGCTGTCAAGGCCGAGTTCCTGGACGACTTTAAGGCCGCCATGGACACGGACGACAAAAACGTGCGCGACATGCGTCTTCTGCCCATCCGCGACCGTATTTCCGAGAAATACGGCGAAGAGTGGGGCGAGGCGACTGTTGAGGAAATCATGTACAAGATGCAGAAGTTCGTGGTGCGCCGCTGGCTTCTGGATGAAGGCAAGCGCGTAGACGGACGCGGTATCAATGAGATTCGTCCTCTGGCAGCCGAAGTGGGCCTTCTGCCCCGTGTGCATGGCTCCGGCATGTTCACCCGCGGACAGACTCAGGTTCTGACTACTTGCACGCTGTCTAGCTTGCGCGATGCTCAGATTATGGACGATTTGTCCACTGAGGAGACCAAGCGTTATATTCATCATTATAACTTCCCGCCCTATTCTGTGGGCGAGGCTCGCGCACCTCGCAGCCCAGGCCGTCGTGAAATCGGCCACGGTGCTCTGGCTGAGCGCGCGTTGCTGCCTGTGATTCCCTCTACGGAGGAGTTCCCCTATGCGCTGCGTCTGGTGTCTGAAGTGCTGTCTTCCAACGGCTCCACCAGCCAGGCTTCCATCTGCGGTTCTACGCTGGCACTGATGGATGCGGGCGTTCCCATCAAAGAGCCCGTAGCCGGCATTTCCTGCGGCCTGATCACAGAAGGCGACCGCTGGATGACCATGCTGGACATCCAGGGCGTTGAAGACTTCCACGGCGATATGGACTTTAAGGTGGGTGGCACCAAGAACGGTATCACCGCCATTCAGATGGATATCAAGGTGGATGGCTTGACCTATGACATCATTGAGGAAGCGTTTGAGAAGTGCCGCAAGGGCCGGCTGTATATCCTCAACGATATCATGTTGCCTGTAATCCCTGAACCGCGCAAAGAACTGTCCAAATATGCGCCCAAGATGCTCAGCCTGAAGATTGACGTGGATAAGATCAAAGACGTCATCGGTAAGGGCGGCAAAGTGATTCAGGAGATCTGCGCCAACTGCAACTGCAAGATCGACGTGGAAGAGGACGGCAGCGTGTTTATCAGCGCTATCAATCAGGAGGATGGCGAGCGTGCTTTGCACACCATCAAGACCATTGTGGAAGATCCTGAGATCGGCGCCATCTACAAAGGCCGTGTAACTCGTTTGATGACCTTCGGTGCTTTTGTAGAAATTGCACCGGGCAAAGAGGGTCTGGTCCACATCTCCAAGCTGGATACCAAGCGTGTGGAGAAAGTGGAGGATGTGGTTGCCGTGGGCGATGAGCTGCTGGTAAAAGTGACCGAAATTGACCAGCAGGGCCGCATTAATCTGTCCCGCAAAGATGCTTTGGCTGATTTGGCTGCAAAGCAGGGTAAATAAGTTTCGCCTTTTACAGGCCGCGCATGATTGCGCGGCCTGTTTTTTTTCGCAAGCGGATTGACGAGGAAGATTTTGCATATTATACTAAATAAGTATAATAAATGAAATGGAGAAACTGCCATGGAATGCACCATTATCAAGCGCGACGGTACGCGACAGGCGTATGCCCCCCAAAAGATTGTCCAGGCGATGAGTAAGGCGTTCGCTGACACAGGAGCACCTGTAGATGATGACCGATTGCATCGGCTGCTGGCCCGGGTGGAGGAACGCCTTGTTCCACGGCCCGAAGGGTGGAGTGTGGAACAGATTCAAGACATTGTAGAGAGGGTCCTTATGGAAGAAGGACACTACAATGAGGCCAAAAGTTATATTTTGTATCGTGACAGGCGAACGCAACTGCGGACATTGCGGGCGCAGATTGTGGCGGCAACCGGTTGCGCAGCGCTGGAGCCTGTGCTGGCGGCTATTCAAAGAGACTATGGTGACGTGTGCGATTTGGGAACTCTTCAGGCCAAATTTGCGGGATTTGGCAAGCCGGGAATGGAACAGTCTCAGTTGCTGCAGGCTCTTACCAGAGCGGCAGTAGAGATGACAGGCCCGGAGTCGCCGGCCTGGGACTATGTGGCTGCCCGCTTGCTTCGCTTTTCTTTTGGGCAGGAATTGCAGGCTCAGATGGAACGTCGCAAGATTTTTTCGTTTTATGAGAAATTGCGCTATTTGACGGAAAAAGGTCTGTACGGCGAATACATTCTCAGCGGCTACAGTCGTTCGGAGATTGAACAGGCTGCTTGCTTTTTAGACGATGGACGAGATCAACTATTTACCTACGCGGGATTGGATTTGCTGCTCAATCGGTACGTCATTCGCTCTCGCAGTCACGTGCGTTTGGAAACACCCCAGGAGATGTATCTGGGCATTGCGTTGCATTTGGCGCTGCCGGAAAAAAAGGACCGAATGAACTGGGTGAAAACTTTTTACGATATGCTGAGTTTGCAGCAAGTGAGCATGGCCACGCCTACGCTTTCCAATGCGCGTAAACCATACCATCAGTTGTCCAGTTGCTTTATTGATGTGGTGCCGGATAGTTTGATTGGAATCTATCGTTCCATTGATAATTTTGCTCAAGTCAGCAAATTTGGGGGCGGTATGGGCATGTACTTTGGCAAGGTGCGTGCCACCGGCGGCAGCATTCGCGGGTTCGAAGGTGCGGCCGGAGGAGTCATTCGCTGGATTCGCTTAGTAAATGACACCGCCGTGGCCGTCGATCAGTTGGGTATGCGGCAAGGCGCAGTGGCTGTTTATCTGGACGCTTGGCATAAGGATCTGCCCGAATTTTTGCAGTTGCGCACCAACAACGGTGACGACCGGATGAAAGCCCACGATGTATTTCCGGCAGTGTGTTATCCGGATTTGTTCTGGAAGCTTGCCAAAGAGGATCTGGATGCCCAGTGGGCATTGATGTGCCCTCATGAAATTTTGACGGTAAAAGGTTATGCACTGGAGGATTACTGGGGCGAAGAGTGGGAGCGCCGCTATTGGGATTGCGTAAAGGATCCCCGAATCTCCAAACGCATGGTCACAGTGAAGCAGATCGTACGCTTGGTGCTGAAGAGTGCCGTAGAGACAGGTACGCCGTTTACCTTCAACCGGGATCTGGTCAACCGTATGAATCCCAATGGCCACAAAGGGATCATTTACTGCTCCAACCTTTGCACAGAGATTGCGCAAAACATGGCTCCGATCGAACAGGTCAGCCAGACGGTTGAGACTGAGCACGGGGACACCGTGGTGGTCACCCGAACCCGTCCGGGCGAGTTTGTGGTGTGCAACTTGGCCAGTTTGTGTCTGGGCAATCTGCCGGTCGAAGACGACGAGACCCTGCGGAAAGTGGTTTTTGCCGCGGTTCGGGCGTTGGATAACGTG
>NZ_CAUWGY010000099.1:0-7939 GCF_963558415.1 uncultured Ruthenibacterium sp.
ACTCACGGCCTCTTGAACCCCATTCAAGCGCGCTACCAAACTGCGCTACACCCGGACATTGCCGTCCTTTCTGACGGCAAAAGTTATTATACTCGATTCTTTCTTAATTGTCAACGCTTTTCTGCGAGGTTTGTGGACGAATTCTTCTTTCGGCACCATATTCTACACAGCTTGACGCTTGTTTGTATCGATCATAACAAAATTGGATAATACTATTACGCTTTACAATGCCAATGAAACTTTCTTTTCCATCAATTACTGGGACAAAATTTTGCTTCATTGCCGCCGCAATCAACTTTTCCATATCAGTATCCACAGAAACACAATGGTAATCGTGTTTACGGGGAACGCTCATCAAGGGCATATCCTCAGCATCCTGTAAATTTAGATTGTATGTTCGTTTAATCGTCCAAAGCAAATCGCCTTCTGTAATGGTTCCTACATATTCTCCTTTCCGATTCAAAATAGGAATTGAAGAATAGCGATGATACTCCATCTTTTCGAGTGCTTGACGGACGGTAAAATCATCGTATAAGTATGCCACTTCTGCTTTTGGCGTTAAGAAAAACAACAGATTCATGGTCACCAAGTTCCTTTTCTTATGTTTATGTCAACAATACAATTTTCATTTTCTTATAAAATTATACCATACACAGCACAAATTTGCATGAATGAATTGTAAAAAGCATTGTGATTCTGGTATGATGATACAAGCAGCAAAAGGGGGAGATCTGCATGCCGAAGCAAGCTATTGGCACACCGCGTTTGTATCGTTTTGCGCGTGCCTTTTTTCTTTTTTGTACGGTTGTTTTATGCACGGGACTAGCGGTTTGCAGTTTGGCCGTTACAGTGTATTTCCCGGAAAGCTATGATGAGATTCCGCAATATTCCAGTGCTTCGTTTTTACCTGTGATTTTCTGTTGTGGCGTGTTTTTCGCTTTGGCGGCATGGATCATACCTCGTTGTGAGCAAATTTCTTCTCGTGCGATTATGTTTTTCACCTGTGTGATTGTGTTTGCACTCGGGGGTTTTTGGGCGTTTTCAAATCATACCATGCCTACGGCTGACCGGATATTTATCTATCAGAATGCGAAAAATCTCTTGTTGGGCGACTACTCTCTTTTACGGCCAGGAGCCTACTTTTCTCAATTTCCATATCAATTGGCTACAAGCATTTGGGCAGCTCTGATTATGCGAATTTTCGGAGAGGGGCATTATTTTTTTGCGTTTCAATTTTTTAATGCGTTTTTTGCTGCGGTTTTGGTATATTTTCTGTTGCGGCTGACAAATCTTTTTACGTCTGACAAAAAGATGTTGTGTATGGCGTCCTTTTTGTGTGTTGCTTTTTATCCGATTGCTTTGCTATCTACGTTTATTTATGGCACATTGGTTTCTGCGGCCTTTTCTACGGGGGCGTTGGTGTGGGCAATTCGTGCTGTTGAAACGTCGAAATATCGTTTTTATGCAGCGACGGCAATATGCATCACGTTGGCTATGCTAGCAAAGCCCAACAGCGCTGTCTTTTTGGTTGGCTTAGTGATTTTGTTTTTGCTATCCGCTCTGCGTCAGCGATGCATACGTCCCTTATTTGGGTTAGTGGTGTGTGTGGGATTGGCGCTTGGCGCAAGTGAATTAATTTTATATGTAATGGAGCGTCTTTCCGGATACGATTTACACAATGGAGAGACCTTTTGGGCCTGGATTGCCATGGGATTGCAGACCGGACCGCTGGCCCCGGGGTGGTACAATGAATACAATGATATGCTATATGTACTTCATCAGTTTGATAATAGCGCTATTACCCAAGAGGCCCTGGGTTCGATTCAGGAAAGTCTCATACAATTTTGGAACAATCCCAGTTATACCGTGCATTTTTTTGGACTAAAAATTATTAGCCAGTGGTGCGAACCGACTTACGCCACTTTCTGGATTAGCAAAAATGCATTGACTGAACATTTGGCTCCAGCGTGGGTACAAGCCTGTTATACAGGACCTGTTCATGATGTGCTGGTGTTTTGGGCGGATGTGCTGCAAACGCTCTTATATGCTGGTGCTGCACTTGCACTTTGGAAGGCACACAGGACCTGGTCGGTTGAGCATTTGATCCCTGCGTTGGTTGTATTTGGTGGGTTTGTTTTTCACACCTTTTGGGAAGCAAAGAGCCTTTATATCATTAATTATTCGGTGCTGCTGGTCCCTTATGCGGCTAAAGGATTTTGTGATATTTCCTGTTTTCTTTCGAAACGTTTGTGTAAAAATCACAAATTAGAAGCAAATTTGTGATTTTTATTGTAATCTATTTTGTGGCATGATAAGATAAAAAAAAGCGTTCATTCACCCGAATGAGCGCTTTTTGAAATGGAGAGATGCTTTTATGGAAAACCGCATTGTGAAATTGTACACGAAAAACAGCACGGTCCCTCTCAAAGTAGTCCCTGGTCATTTTGCCACAAACCATTCGCATGTTAATTACTATATTGACATGACAACGTTAAAAACCCGTGTTTCTGAAGCAACGGATGTCGCTCAAACACTCGCTGGGAAATATATGCTGAACACGGTGATTGATACCATTGTTTGTTTGGATGGAACGCAGGTCATTGGTACGCTTCTAGCTCAGGAATTAACGCGTACGGGCCTTCATTCTATGAATTCACATAAAACAATTTATGTGATTACACCAGAAATAAATGGTACCAGCCAATTAATCTTCCGGGATAATTTACAGCCTATGGTGGAGAAAAAACATGTTCTGATTTTGATGGCTAGCGTTAGCACGGGCATTACGGTTCGTAGAAGCGCTGAGTGTATTTCTTACTATGGTGGAATTATGGCTGGTGTAGCATCCATTTTTTCGAAAGTTGAAGAAATTGATGGCTATCAAATCAATGCAATTTTCCATCAACAGGATGTTCCAGATTATCAGAGTTATGCTGCACATGATTGTCCCATGTGTAAAGCGGGTCAACGTATTGATGCATTAGTGAATAGTTTTGGTTACTCCAAATTATAATGAGAAAAAATTCCCCGCGCGAATCTTCGCGCGGGGAATTTTTTTTGTAATTACTATTGACACACTGTAAATACTGTTATATACTATGCATACAGTATATATACAGAATATTTTGAGGTGTACAATGGATATCCTAATTAGTAATACATCTGGCAAGCCGATCTACGAGCAAATCACCTCGCAGATCAAAGCGCAGATCCTTTCAGGCGAACTAGGAGAAGGGGACGCCCTACCTGGTATTCGAACCTTAGCGAAAGAGCTGCTTACGAAGACTTGGAACGGGACGGATTTGTAATTACTGTGCCCGGAAAAGGCAGCTTTGTGGCAGCACAAAACACTGATTTGCTCCACGAGGAAGCACTGCGGCAGACAGAAGACATTTTGCAAAAGGCAGTGGATGCGGCACGACGAGGCGGGGTGGCGCGAGAAGAACTTTTAGAGCAGCTTACGCTGCTATGGGAGGAAGAATGATGGAATATTCTGTTGAGGTAAAGAATTTTTCAAAACATTTCAAAGATTTCAGCTTGCAGAACATATCTTTTAATGTTCCTACGGGTACGATTGTTGGATTTATTGGAGAAAATGGCGCTGGAAAAACGACGACGCTCAAATCCATTTTAGGGTTACTGCACACAGATGGTGGAGAACTTCGCGTATTGGGGAAGGATCCCGTGAAAGACCGACGCAGCATCGGAGAGGATATTGGCATTGTCATGGAGGGAAGCTTTTTTTCGCCTACTCTCAATATGAGAGAAATAGGCTCAATCATGCAAAAACTTCATCCCCGGTGGGATGCTGCATTGTTTGAGGAGTTCTGCAAACGTTTTGAGTTGCCTGAACAGAAGCCAATGAAAGATTTTTCTCGAGGAATGCGCGTTAAGGCTGCTTTTGCCACAGCTCTTTCCCATCATCCAAAACTTTTGATTCTGGACGAAGCCACCAGCGGGTTGGATCCGGTGGTGCGAAGTGAAATTTTGGATCTGTTCCTAGAATTTATAGAAGATGAAAGTCATAGCGTACTTTTGTCCAGCCATATCACGAGTGATTTGGAAAAAGTGGCAGATTATATTGTGTTTATTCATAAAGGACGCATTGTTTTTCAAATGGAGAAAGATGCTCTGCTGGAGAAGTTTGCTGTGTGCAAATGCGGGAAAAGTGAACTTTCATGTTTTGATAAGGCACATATATTGGGTCATCGCGAGAGTCGGTTCGATATGGAATTTTTGGTTGACAACGCGCCTCAGGTACGCAAGACATATCCCAATTTGTTAATCGAGCCAGCGTCGATTGATGATATCATGACCTTTTTTGTGAAAGGAAGCGAAGAAGCTATATGAAAACGCATCCGATTTTAGGCCTTATGTTGAAGGATTTTTATTCTATCCGTGGATATTTGATTCGTCAAATTGGACTGCTGTTGGTGATTTATTTAATCATAGGTTTCGCAATGAAAACAATGTCCATGCTGCCATCTATGCTGATGTTGGGAGTAACGATGAGCCTAATCTCTATTTTTTCTTTGGACGAAACCTCTCACTGGAATGCTTATGCCTTGACACTTCCCATTACTCCTAAGGATCTAGTGGTTTCGAAATATGTACTTTACTATGGTGCCATGTATATTGTGGGGCTACTTGCTAGTCTTTTCAGCGCCGTTCTGGATTTTGCTTTCTTTCGTGAAGCTGAAGATTCTATCGAAACTCTCATTATGGGTGTGGGCGGTGGAATGGCAATTTTGATTGTTTACACGCTCGTGATCGCAGTCGACATTCCACTCTTTTTGAAATTGGGTACAGAGAAATCCCGAATTCCTATGACGCTGACTTTTCTGGTGCCATTTGTAGCCATTTTCCCGACGATTTCCTATTGGGGACCTTGGCTTGAGAATCTTGATTATACGCAAATAAATTGGATTTTGGTATCTCTAATTGCATTGATCATTTTAATCTTTGTTATGGTAATTTCCTGTATGATATCGATTCAAATCATGGCACAAAAAGAATATTAATAACCAATATAAAACGGGACAATTATTTGTCCCGTTTTTATATTTATTGTGACTTTTACCGGACTTGACACAAGAGGATAAAACACAACAATTTTCGCAAGTTGTGTATAATTGCAATTTCGAAAGGGATGTGCTACCATTTTCTCAATGATAGCAATATCCGGCAAAGAATCGGATGAGCAAAAGAGTCTGGGGCCGAATGGCTTGCAGAAAATCCTTAAAATGAAAACGAAAGGAAGGTTCGTTATGGCAAGGAAAACGGCAGCCCCCAAAAACAAACAACTGGAAACGAAGGAGGTTGCGCCTTTGGATGCAACGAAAGCGGATGTTGCGGAAAAAGTGGCCCCAGCCCGAAAAAAGAATGTTCCTGTGGTAGAAAAGAGTGTCCCTTCGAAAAAGAATACACCAGTCAAAGAAAAGAATGCGAAAAAAACGGCGCAGAACGTGAAAAAGGATGTTGCTTCAGGACCAAAATCTGCATCTGTGGCAAAAAAGGAGACACAAACTAAGAAAAAGGCTTCGGGTGCTAAGTCCGCTCATGCAACTAAGGAAAAAGTGACTGTATCCATAGACAAAGAAAACGCTATTGTTGAAAAGGATACTTTGCCTGAACAAAAGCCGGACTGCATGCCCCAACCAATGACATATCAAGAACCGAATCTTCCCCGCAGAAGTGTAGCCTTCATTGGCTCTGAATGCTATCCCTTTGTGAAAACAGGCGGCTTGGGAGACGTAATGTATGCGTTGCCAAGGGAGTTGGTAAAACAAAACTGTGATGTCCGCGTGATTTTACCTCGTTATGCGTGTATTCCTCAAAAATATCAGGATAAGATGGTTTATCGTGGCGAATTCTATATGGATTTGGGCAGAACAGGACGCAATTACTATGTGGGAATTATGGAATACATCTGTGATGGTGTAATTTATGATTTCATTGACAATCAGGAATTTTTCTCTGGTGGGAATCCATATATCAGCTTAGTGGACGATATACCCAAATACTGCTTTTTCAGTAAGGCTGCGCTGGCAGCACTCAATTTTATGAATTGGATTCCGGATATCCTGCATTGTCACGATTGGCAGGCGGCTCTTGTGCCGGTATATCTGCGGACATTGTTCCGCAACTCTCCTGTGGGACGGGCACGTACGATTTTAACCATTCATAATCTTCGTTTTCAGGGAATTTATAACATTCCTACGATTCAGTATTGGACCGGGTTACCGGACGAAGTGTTTGATATGGGCGCGTTGAAACAGGGGTATGAAGATGCCAACATGCTCAAAGGCGGTCTTGCTTACGCGGATCGTATTACCACAGTAAGTGATACGTATGCCCAGGAAATTCAAACAAGTGAATACGGAGAAGCGCTTGAAGAACATCTGCGTTATCATAGTTATAAACTTAGGGGAATCGTCAACGGAATTGACTATGAAATGTGGAACCCCAATGTAGATCCGGCTCTAGTTGTCCACTACGATCGAAATACTGTTTTGAAATGCAAAAAGGAAAATAAATTGGCGCTTCAAAGTGAACTGGGATTGGTACAAGATGAGGGAAAATTGGTCATCGGTTTAATTTCGCGTCTTACCAATCAGAAGGGATTGGATTTAGTCAATGCGATTATCCCTCAGGTGATGGACGGTAATACGCAGGTTGTGGTGTTGGGTACTGGTGATCAACAGTACGAGGATATGTTCCGCTATTATGAAAGTGCCTATCGTGGAATGTTCAGTGCTTGCATTCAATATGATGAGTCTCGAGCTCACCGCATTTACGCAGGTGCAGACGCACTGTTGGTTCCGTCGCGTTTTGAGCCATGCGGTCTAACACAGCTCAACGCTATGCACTATGGTACATTGCCAATCGTTCGTGAGACAGGCGGTTTGAAGGATACGGTAGAACCTTATAATAAGTATACCGGGTCAGGAAATGGATTTACGTTTGACCGCTATGAAGCAGGACTTCTTCTTGACGCGGTCAATCGAGCCAAAACCGTTTACTTCACAACACGTTCAAATTGGGATGCGATTGTGGAGCGCGATATGGAAAAAGATGTCTCATGGGAAAATTCGGCAAAGCAGTACAAAAATTTGTATTTGGAGCTGACTCCGTGGTAAGAATTTAAGAAGTTTGGTTGGAAAAGCGCGGAAACGGATTGGCCGTTCCGCGCTTTTTTATGAGAAACGAATCGAGTCTTCTTGAATATGGATGCAACGATGATTAACAAAGTTTCGTGGTATCCGCCAGAAAGCTGTGGTACAATACAGATGTATAGAAAGGAGTGTTTTTATGTTAGAAACTGGAATCAAGGCGCCAGAATTTGCGCTTCATGATAAAGAGGGGAAAGAGGTAAGCCTTTCTGATTTTTTGGGAAAACGTGTTGTATTGTATTTTTATCCGAAGGACAATACACCAGGGTGCACGCGGCAGGCATGTGCTTTTGCAAAAAACTTTCAGAAATTTAAAGATCGGAATGTAGTGGTAATTGGAATCAGCAAAGACTCGGTAGCTTCACATCAAAAATTTGCTGAAAAGTATGAGTTACCTTTTGTGTTGTTGTCCGACCCGGACCTAAAAGCGATTCAAGCGTACGATGTTTGGAAAGAAAAGAAGCTTTATGGAAAGGTAAGCATGGGCGTAGTGCGTACAACTTACGTAATCGATGCACAAGGAATGATTGAGAAAGTGATGCCCAAAGTAAAGCCGGATACCAATGCGGAGGAAGTATTAGAGTATTTGGATGGCAAAAAATAAATATTGAAATCGGTATGTTTGAATCCATTGGCTCTATTCCGAAACACATATGATTGAAACGTCCCCTTTAGTGTTTATGTTTTCTTTGCGCGCTCAACGACTTTTTGATAAGGCGCAATTATGGCTTGTGCCATTTTTCCCTTGGAATGTTTTTGAATCGATG
>NZ_CAUWGY010000100.1:0-7839 GCF_963558415.1 uncultured Ruthenibacterium sp.
CCCCGACAGCTTGCGTCCCTGCCGATGTCCACGCTCTGTGCGCACAGGCACAAAGGCCGCTGGCCCGCCGCGCGCCCGGGGTTTGCGATTTTCAGCCGCGCAGGGTCCACACAAGCGCCGGGCAAAACGCCCAAATCCGAAAAATCGTCCGGTTCGGCGCAGCTTAAAAGCCGAATGCCTTCCCGCCGGGCCGCCTTGGCAAACACCTCCATCAGCGCCCGCCGGTCGGCCGCGGTCTCATGCACCGCCCCAAGGCCTTGCATGGCCTTTTCCATCGCCGGGTAAAAGTCCACAAAACTGACCGTACACGTGTCCGTATACGGCCCCAAAAGCTGAGCCAGCCGGCAAAACCAGCGGCAGTGATATTCAAAGGTGTACACCGGACTCAAAAACACCGGGTCGTACCGCCACACCACCCGGCTGCGCCCCAGCCGCCTTGACAATTCCCGAAACAAAGGCACAAGCACCTGCCCCTTGGACGGAATGCCCGGCTCCACGTCCCGGCCGTAGGAAGTGAGTGTGAACTGAAAATAAAAGGGAACGTCCCCTAGCAGCTCCAGCCGGTCCAGCATGGGGCCCGGGTTCTTTGTCCAAAAGACATAGCCCCCTACGTCCTGCGCACGCAAAGACACGAACCGCCCGTCCGCCGTTTGGACCCAGCCCCTTGCCACCCGGTCAAAAAACCAGTCTGCATGAAAGGCCGGCACGTCCGTGCGGCGGCTGACGCTGACAATGGGTCTCATTCCTCTTCCAATGTGCCCAGATGGCGCCGGGCATGCTCCAAAATCCGTGTGAACGTCTCCTCGCTCAAATCGTGCTCGATTTTGCACGCATCCGCCGCGGCGGTGGCCTCGTCCACGCCCAGCGTCACAAAAAAGCGCGTCAGCAGCCGGTGGCGGCGGTACACTTTGTCCGCCGTCTGCGCGCCTTCCGGCGTGAGCGAGATGTAACCGTCCTTGTCCACGGTGATATGGCCGCTTTGCCGCAGCTTCTTCATGGCCACGCTGACGCTGGGTTTCGAATACCCCGTCTCGTTTACAACGTCGATGGAGCGCACCAGCCCCTGCCGCTGTTTCAAAATCAAAATGGTCTCCAGATAATCTTCCGCCGATTCGTGCAGGCTCAACATCCTCGCCCCTTTCTTTTCTTTTAACCTTAACACAGCCGCAAACTTTTGGCAAGGCGAACAAAAAAGGGTTGACAAAGGCAGTTAGTCGGTGTAAACTCAATACGAAATAGGTTAGCTATGACTAACGAAAGGGGGATACGGGTTGATGCCTTTGACGATGGCGCCTCAGGGCGAAGCAGTGACCATCCGCCGCATCACCGGGCGGGACGAGGTGCGTCAGCATCTGGCCGAACTGGGATTTGTGGTCCAAGCGCAGGTGACGGTGGTCAGCCGAATGGGCAAAAACGTGATCTGTCAGGTGAAGGACAGCCGAATCGCTCTGGACGGAGCGCTGGCAAACCGGGTAATGATCGGATAGGAGGACGAATATGAACACACTGAAAAACGCAAAAGTGGGCCAAACGGTGACCGTGCGGCGGCTGCACGGCGACGGGCCGCTCAAGCGCCGCATCATGGACATGGGCATTACCAAAGGCGTGCAGATACAGGTTCGCAAAGTGGCTCCTTTGGGCGACCCCATGGAACTCAACGTGCGCGGGTACGAACTGAGCGTGCGCCGGGCCGATGCCGAAATGATCGAGGTGGAATGATTTTTTGTGTCCATGGGTTAGCGTGGACTAACTAAAAACAGGAGGGAAACTGAGATGAGCATGACCATTGCCCTTGCGGGCAACCCCAACTGCGGCAAAACAACGCTGTTCAACGCACTGACCGGAGCGAGCCAGTACGTGGGAAACTGGCCGGGGGTGACCGTGGAGAAAAAAGAGGGGCGGCTGAAAGGCCACAAAGACGTGGTGATCCAAGATTTGCCGGGCATTTATTCGCTGAGCCCCTACACGCTGGAAGAAGTGGTGGCCCGGGAGTATCTGGTGGACGAGCGGCCCGACGCTATTTTAAACATTGTGGACGGCACCAACATCGAGCGAAACCTGTATTTGACCACCCAACTGGTGGAGTTGGGCATCCCGGTGGTGGTGGCCATCAATATGATGGACCTTGTGCGCAAAAACGGCGACGTGCTCGACACGCAAAAGCTGGCCCAGCGGCTGGGCTGCACCGTTGTGGAACTGAGCGCGCTCAAAGGCCAGGGGTGCGATGCGGCCGCCGCCGCTGCCCTGCGCGCGGGCGAGGGAAAAGGCAGGACGACGCCGTGCGTGTTCACGGGCAGTGCGGAGCACGCCATCGCCCACATCGAAGAGTCCCTTTCCGGCCGGGTAAAAGAACAAAATTTGCGCTGGTACGCCATCAAACTGTTTGAAAGAGATGAAAAAGTGCAAAAAAAACTGGCGCTTGACAAAGCGCTGGCCGACCACATCGAACAGCACATCCAAGACTGCGAAAACGAGATGGACGACGATGCCCAGAGCATCATCACAAACCAGCGCTACGCCTACATCCACTCGCTGATGGAGCAGTGCGTCAAGAAAAAGTCTCTGCCCCACGGCCTGACCGTGTCGGACAAAATCGACCGCGTGGTCACAAACCGCATTTTGGCGCTGCCCATTTTTGCAGGCGTGATGTTCCTTGTGTACTGGGTGTCCATGGGGCCCTTCGGCTCCTTTTTGACCGACTGGACCAACGACGTGTTCGCGGCCCAATGGCTCCAGGGTTCGGCCACCGCCCTTTTGGAAAGCTGGAACGTGGCGCCCTGGCTGACCGGCCTCATCGCAGACGGCATCATCGCCGGCGTGGGCGCGGTGCTGGGCTTTGTGCCCCAGATGCTGGTGCTGTTTTTGATGCTCAGCGTCCTCGAGGACGTGGGCTACATGGCGCGCATCGCCTTCATTTTGGACAGGGTCTTCCGCAAGTTCGGGCTGTCGGGCAAAAGCTTCATCCCCATGCTCATCGGCTCCGGCTGCGGCGTGCCGGGCGTCATGGCCTGCCGCACCATTGAGAACGACCGCGACCGCAAAATGACCATCATGACCACCTGCTTTGTGCCCTGCGGCGCCAAAATGCCCATCATCGGCCTGTTCGCAGGGGCTCTGTTCGGCGGCAGCGGCCTTGTGGCGGTCAGCGCCTACTTCATCGGCGTGGCGGCCATCGTCATCAGCGGCATCCTGCTCAAAAAGACACGGGCCTTCGCAGGCGAGCCGGCCCCCTTCGTCATGGAGCTGCCCGCCTACCATCTGCCCAACCTGCAGGGCGTGCTGCGCGCCACCTGGGAGCGTGGCTGGAGCTTCATCAAGCGCGCAGGCACTGTCATTTTGGCCTCTTCCGTTCTTTTGTGGTTCTTGCAGGGCTTCGGCTTTGTGAACGGCACCTTCACCATGGTGGAGGACAACAACCACAGCCTTCTGGCCGTGGTGGGCAACGTGGTGGCGCCTGTGTTTGCGCCCCTGGGCTTCGGAAGCTGGCAGGCCGCGGTGGCCACCTTCACCGGCCTCATCGCCAAAGAGAACGTGGTGAGCACCTTCGGCGTTTTGTACGGCTTTGCCGAAGTGTCTGAGCAGGGCGATGAAATTTGGGGCAACATTGCCGCCGACTTCACGGCCCTCACCGCTTACAGCTACATGATCTTCAATTTGCTGTGCGCCCCGTGCTTCGCGGCCATGGGCGCCATCAAGCGCGAAATGAACAACCCCAAGTGGACCCTCGCGGCCATCGGCTACATGTGCGTATTCGCCTATGGCGCGTCGCTTTTGGTCTATCAGCTCGGCGGCCTTTTGCTGGGGCAGGTGCCCTTCGGCGCCGGCACGGTGGCGGCCATTGCCGTTTTGGCGGCGCTTGTGTACCTGCTGGTGCGCCCCGGCGCCGATGAGCGCGGCAGACTTTCCGTGAGAAAAGGAGCTTATGTATGAACTTGCAGACATTTTTACTGGCTGCCGCGGTCTTTGCCCTGGTGGCGGCCATCGTTGTGTCCCAATTGAAAAAAAGCAAAAAGGGCGGCTGCTCGGGCTGCAGCGGCTGCTGCGGCTCGTGCAAAAAAAGTTCATGAACCTTGTTTTGGCACTGGCATGCCTGGGCCTGGGCGCTGTGCGGCTTTGGCGGAGTGTGAAAAAACATTGACAAACACCGCTTTGTGTGGTATCCTGAATCCACAAGGTTAGCTTTCGCTAACCAAAAAAGAAAAGGCGCTTTTTCCGTGCGCTTTTTCTTTTCCCAGGCGGTTAGCAATAACTAACTGAGAGGAGGCGCCGCTGTGGACCTGTTGGAACAAGCTTTGGCAAAACATTGTGCTCCGGTTTTGCTGGGGGCAAAGGCGGCGAATCTGGTGGCCGTGGATGTGGACAAAGTGCCGGCGCTCACAGCGCGGGTGCAGCAGCTCCGATGGCAACTGGCGGGCTGCGGGCTGGAATTCACGGTGCTGTGCTGCTGCAAGCGCCGGGGGCTGCTGCTGGTGTATCGGCCGGCGGCACTGGCCCGGCGGCTGCAGCGCGACAGACACGTGCTGGCCCGGTTCGGGTACGCACAAAACGGCACTTTGCAAGAGCACCTTCAGCGATTGCAAGACCGCCTGCGCCGGGGCAAAGGGTTCCCCCACGAAATCGGGCTGTTTTTGGACTACCCCACCGAGGACGTGCTGGGGTTTGTAGAAAAGGGCGGCAGCGCGTGCAAATTGTGCGGGTACTGGAAAGTGTACGGCGATGTGAAAGCGGCGAAGGAGCGATTTGCCCGGTTTGACGCCTGCCGGCAAAGGCTGTGCCGCGGCATGGAGCAAGGCGTTCCGCTGGTGCACATGGTGCGCGCGGATGGATAAAAAGTGAGGCGATGGATATGAAAACAGCAGTGATCTACTGGTCCGGCACAGGCAACACCGAGGCCATGGCCCGGGCGCTGGCCGAAGGGGCAGGCGCGGATTTGTTTTTGGTGAGCGAGATGGGCCCCGACCAGGCGGCCGGGTACGACCGGCTGGCGCTGGGATGCCCGGCCATGGGCGATGAAGTGCTGGAAGAGACGGAGTTTGAGCCGTTTTTCGCACAGCTTGAACCACAACTGGCCGGAAAAGTGCTGGCGCTGTTCGGCTCTTACGGCTGGGGCGACGGCGCGTGGATGCGGGATTGGGCAGACCGGGCCCGGGCCGCGGGCGCAGTGCTCTGTGCCGACCCGCTGACCGTTGCGAACGCTCCCGACGAGCAGGACTTGGACGCCTGCCGGGAACTGGGGCGCACGCTGGCCCAATAAAAATGCTTTTCTTGTTTTTAAATAGAAAAACTTCCTCCATGAAAAGGCCGCCGTTTTCAAAAAACGGCGGTTTTTTCCTTGCAGTGGCGGCAAAGGCCGTGGTAAGATGGCACCGAGGTGAAACCATGGAAACGGGGTACAAATATCGCTTTGACGCGCCTTACAGCCTGCACGACGGCCGGGTGCGGGCGCTGGAGCGCACGGACCGGGACTTGTGGCTGCGGTTTGAAAACGGATACCTGCTTTTGACACAGCCGGTGCGCCAAGTGGACGGGGACGTGTGCGTAAAACAGGTGGAATGGGAGTTTTCCTGGGCGTTTTTCTTGAGCAAAAGCGGCCGGATGGGGCCTTTTCGCGGCAAAAAGATGAAGCTGACCAAATTTTTGAAAAAGTACGGGAGCTGTCCGTTTGAAATCGTCGACGAGTGCTTCGGCTACGATCAGGTGCAGTACACGGGGTATCTGTCTCTGCCCGGCGGACCGCTGTTCGAAGTTTTGCTGTGCGTGTGGCACAAAGGGCCCATCACATATTGCACGCGTTCTTGACAACAGCGCGAAAACCACTTATAATCGTAGTAATTTCTGGTTAAAGGAGTTTCGAAACAGCGATGGACGACGCGGACGGCGCCAATCCGGACCGAAGATACACAGTATTTGAAAAGGCATAGTCTGTTTTTCTCAATGGGGAAAACGGACTGTGCCTTTATTGTTTTTTTAAAGAAAGAGGAGAGAAGCACGTGGACATTGGAAGACAGCTTTTGCTGCAGGCGGTTTTGATTTTTTTCAACGCATTTTTTGCCATGACGGAGATCGCGGTGATCTCTTTGAATCCGGCCAAGCTCCGGCGCATGGCCGAAGAAGGGGACACAAAGGCCGGCCGGCTTTTGAAGATGGTGGAGACCCCGGCAGGTTTTTTGTCCACCATTCAAATCGGCATCACCCTGGCGGGCTTTTTGGGCAGCGCCTTTGCGGCGGACAGCTTTTCCGAGTACTTAGTGGACTGGGTGTATGACGATTTGGGCTTTACCGCGCTGCCCCCGTCCGCGCTGGATGCGCTGGCCGTTATTTTCATCACCGTCATCCTGTCTTATTTCACCCTGATTTTGGGCGAGCTGGTGCCCAAGCGCATCGCCATGCAAAAGCCCATGCAGGTGGCGCGCTTCACCTGTGGCGTGGTGTATGGGTTGTCGGTGGTCATGCGGCCGGTCATCTGGTTTTTGTCCGCTTCCACCAACGGCGTATTGCGCCTTCTCCACATGAAGGTAGAGGCCGAGGAAGAGTCCGTCACCGAAGAGGAGATCCGCCTGATGATGGATTTGGGCGAGGAGAAAGGCGCCATTGAAAAAGAGGAAAAACAGTGGATCGAAAACGTGTTCGATTTCGGCGACGCCATCGCGTCCGACGCCATGACCCACGCCGCCGACGTAGAGGCTGTGTGCATCACCGACAGCGACGCGGAGATTTTGGAGCTCATCCGCCGCACCGGCCGCACCCGATTCCCTGTGTACGGCGAGGACCTCAACGACGTGGTGGGCCTTTTGAATGCACGGGATTTCCTCATCCATTTGAGCACTTGTGACGGGAAAAGCCTCACCGATATGCTCCGGCCGGCGTACTTTGTCCCCGAGAGCATTCGCTGCTCGGTGCTGTTTGGGGATATGCAGCAGAAAAAAATCCACCTGGCCGTGGTGGTGGATGAGTACGGCGAAACCGCCGGCATCATCACCATGGAGGATTTGCTCGAGGAGATCGTGGGCAACATCTACGACGAGTTCGACCCTGCCGAGCCCGACCAAATTCGCCAGCTAGAGGAAAATCTGTGGCAAATGTCCGGCAGCGTCAGCATGGAGGATGTGGCCGAGGCCGTGGGCCTAGAACTGCCCGACGAACTGGATTACGATACTCTGGGCGGAATGGTGTTCAGTTGCCTGCACACCATTCCCCAGGACGGCACCCCCCTCGACGTGGAGTGCCTGGGCCTGCATGTGCATGTGGACGAAGTGCGCGAGCGCCGCATTCAGCAGGCCAAGGTCTCCCGCGTGGTCCCCGCCGCCCCGAAGGAATGAGCCGGCCGCGTTGAAATCGGCCGTCGAACATGATAAAATATGGACGGGACCGCTCGCCGGTCCCGTCAGCCTTTTGCGAGAGGAGCGGTGCTTGTGGTACAGCCAAAACAGGAGCGGTTCGCCGTCATTCCCGGCATGACCCTCATCCGCGCGGCCAAGAGCTATTCCGGCTCCCGCACCGGAATGCAGTATAAGTTCCGCGTCGTGGACGACGAATTGGAAGCCGCCGTCTGGCCCTGGCCCTGGTGCCTTGAAAAAAACGACCCCGAAAAGGTGGTCTCGGCCCGCTTCCCGCTCACCGAAGAGGGCATCCATCAGGCCGAGGACTGGGTCAGCCAGCAGTATTGGCAGGACCGCCGCACCTGGGATAAGATTCGCGAAGCCCCCATGTGGTAATACTTTTTTTGTCAAAATGCTTGACGCTGGGCGCGAAAAAGGGTATAATACAGGACAGCCAGTCAATTCGGCCCGTTGGTCAAGCGGTCAAGACGGCGGCCTCTCACGCCGCAAACGGGAGTTC
>NZ_CAUWGY010000101.1:0-7660 GCF_963558415.1 uncultured Ruthenibacterium sp.
TGGCATTTCCAAACAAGCCTTTTAAAAGAAGCTTATTTTCGAGAAGATCCTTTTTCAGATGCTGCTGTTCCATTATTATCTCCCCCCATCTAGTATTCCCGTCAAATGTATGGTTTTAATCACATTCGGCAATATTGAAGATGGAGGTGGTTTAATTGTTACTTCTGGTTCTACGTACTTTTTTAATCTACATTCTAATTATTTTTGCTATGCGCCTTATGGGGAAAAAGCAATTGGGAGAATTACAGCCTTCTGAATTAGTATCGACCATTTTAATATCAAATCTTGCTTCAATTTCGATTGAATCTCCTGAACTTCCCTTGGTCAGTAGTATCATCCCTGTCTTTCTGATTGTGAGTCTTGAAATTTTAATCTCCTCTTGGTGTGTTCGTTCCCATCGAATGGCTAGAATGGTCGCGGGTTCCCCAAAAATCATTATCCAAAACGGCGTTATTGACCAGCATATGTTGAAAGAACTTCGCTTTTCCGCGGAAGATTTATTAGAAGCCCTACGGGGAAAAGATATTTTTGAACTAGAGCAAGTTTCTTTTGCTATGGTCGAAACCAACGGAAGTATCAGCGTACAAAAAAAATTCGAATATGAAACTCCTACCAATAGCCAACTTGGGCAAAAATCTCCTGCCGCACAACAACCATCTCTGCCTCTTATTGTGGATGGTGCAATTTTAATAGAAAATTTATCCATTCTGGGACTGAATAAAAAGTGGTTACAAAAGCAATGTGAAGCACACAAACTTGAACCTCAAGATATTTTAGTTTTCTTGTGTGACGACGCAGGACACATAACCTTTATTCCCAAACAGTCCTCTAAGGAGGAAAGTCCATGAATCGCCGATTGTTTGCAGCTTATCTTATTTTGTTTTTGACATTTCTATTAACGATATTCAGTCATATCCAAATTCAAAAGATTACTTCAAACGTATGTGATGAATTATCCGCAATACGCGCTACTGTTTCCGAACAGGATTACTCATGTGCATCTCAAAAGCTTTGCAAACTTATTGAATACTACAAAGAACAGCAACATTTTTTGGAATTCTTTATTAAACGAGAAACCGTACTATCTATCGCAGTAAATTTGCATGGTCTAAAAGCCTATATCAATGCATCGTCCATCTCCGACTTATATAGTGAAATTGACAAAGTTACAGAGCAAATGTTCATGATGGAACACCTATTCACAGCCATTGTATAAAAAAGCCTCTTTCCCAGCATGTGGAAAGAGGCCTTTTTACTATTCTCTTTTTTGTGAACGCTTATTTAAAAGATCTTTCAACTCATCCATAAAGGTATTAATATCACTGAATTGTCGATAGACAGAAGCAAAGCGGACATATGCAACCTCATCGATTTGTTTTAATTCCTGCATAGCCAGTTCTCCAATATGGATAGAAGTTACTTCTCTCTCATAAGAATTTAGCAACTCCTGTTCAATATTATCTACTGCTGTCTCAAGCATTTTATAAGTTACCGGTCGTTTTTCGCATGCACGCATTAAGCCATTCAAAAGTTTTTGTCTGTCAAATGCCTCGCGAGACTTGTCCTTTTTAATTACCATAAGTGGAACAGTTTCTACAATTTCATATGTAGTAAAACGTTTTGCACAAGACAAGCACTCTCTGCGTCGGCGAATACGTTCTCCGTCATCCGCAGGTCTGGAGTCAATCACCTTTGATTCAATCTCACCGCAATAAGGACACCTCATATCTCTTTGCCTTCCCCTTTCGCTATTTCACTGGCGTTTTAACACAGCCAAATTCGTTGACAAAAGACGTTGCTTTTATTAGCTGGTCTATAGTTTCAAATCCATCTCGATATAACTCGATGACCATGCTAACACGCTCCATATTCACCGTCTGAAAAATTTCCTTCCAATTTTCTAATCCTGTTCCTGGCGGAAGGCAGTCACACGACAATGCATAATCGCTCAAATGCAAATGGCGTATCTTTCCATCCATCACACTCCAAAATTTTGAAAAAGAAATATTGGCACGCCGAGCCTGCTTTAAATCGAAAACGAACTCTACATCATCGTCCGTATTTTGCCTTAACTGCAAAAGCATGTCTGGATCGCCCGATTTGCACCGAACAACATTTTCTTGACATAGGGAAACACCATATTCTCTCCCTATTTTTCTTAAAATACTATAATTTTTACAATAACGTTCAAAAGAATACGTTGTGTTTTTATAATCTCCATGAAACACCAAAATAGGCGCCTCTAAAAAGCTACAAGCATGAAAATACTTTTTATAAAGTTCAACACCATCCCAAAAGCGCGCATCGTACATTGAAGAAAAGAAAAAAGGTTCCATCATGGACGTAAAAGGATGAATTGCGCACACTCGTGTTCCGTTACGTGATAATATTTGCTTTAAAAGAGTTAGATAATCATCTTCCAATTCACAAAAACTATTTAGAAAAATCTCTACACTCGGTACCTTTTGATCACAAATCAATTGTAGCGCCTCGTCCGTTTTCATCGGATAAAAACAGGCCGTAGACAATCCGCATTTCATGAAAATGCACCTCATTTACATTTAGTAATATTATTACACAAAGTACATTTATTTGCAATAGAAAAAGGCGAGCCTAAGCTCGCCTTTTTCTATTTGTTTATGCAGTTGCTTTCTTCTTTTTCGTTCCTTTTTTACGACGGGATTCCCACTCAACCCACAGAGGTCCTGCAATGCACACTGAACTGTATACACCGGATACCATACCGATCATTAAGGGGAACGCAAAAGTAAAGATACTGTCCAATCCAAAAATGACCGAAATTACGCAGACACTTCCCAATGCAAGCAAAGTGGACAACGTCGTATTAATTGTACGCCGTAAACTCTTATTGATGCCTGTATTCACAAGTGCTGCGAAATCAACATGCTTATGACTACTCAAACTGCGGTCTTCACGAATTCGGTCATAAATAACAACCGTATCATTAATGGAATAACCCAGAATGGTAAGCATAGCTGCAATAAAGTTTCCGTTGAGAGGAATACGGAAAATCGCGAAAATGCCGAAGATAACAATCATATCATTCAGCAATGCTACAATTGCCATTGAAGCGCCTCTCCAACCGCCAAGCTTTTTGAAGCGAATGGAAATATAAATCAAAATCAAAACCGCCGCTGCTGCAATTCCAACTAAGCTTTTCGCGAAGAACTCTCCACCAATAGTCGGGTCAACATTACTCATCGAGAGCTGTTCAAAAGCATTGTCTGGATAATTGGAATCCAATTTTGCACTCAAGGCCTCAACTGTCTCTGTTTCAACCGTCTCGGTTCCTGGCAGAGTAATCGTCAAGGTTTGTGAATCAGAAGCAATACTGCTTCCACTCTGTAAAGTCACAGAAGACCCCAGAATATCCTGTACATCCTTTTTCACAGTGTTCATGTCTACTTCGCCAGTGTAGCTATAAGTAATCATGGCACCGCCCTTGAATTGAATATCCATTTTCACCCCAAATACTAAGCTGAAAACGACAATTACAATCAAAAGAGCACTGGAAAAAGCAAAAAACTTTTTACGGTTTCCAACGATGTTGATTTCTTTTTTGGGTTTCTCAGGCGCCCCTGGCTTCAACGCTCCATACAAAACCGGATTGCGCAGGAATTTCAACTTTGAGATTCCTTTGAGCATGACGCGTGTGGAAATAACTCCAAATACGAAGTTCAACAAAACGCCGATCAACAATGTATAACCGAAAGAATAAATTGTTCCAGCCGTGGATGGACCAAACGCAAAGAAAATTGGTCTTAACAGCTTTGCAAAGAAGCTATCTGTCGGGCCAAAGGCTCCCATGAGCATAACCGCTACGATAATAACCGTGACGTTTCCATCAATGATGGGCGTCAATCCACGATCAAAACCTGCGCGCAATGCGCCTTCAATACTCTTTCCTCTGCGAATTTCTTCTTTGATTCGTTCCGCAGTAATAACATTTGCGTCAACGCCCATACCAATTGCAAGAATAATACCTGCAATACCAGGGAGTGTGAGTGTAAAGCTGTTCAGCACAGAGAAATAACCGGACACAAAAGCCAAGGTCATAGCAGTTTGCCCAAGCAAAGCAATGGATGCAACAAATCCCGGCAAACGGTAGTTGAAAATCATAAACAAAACAACCAGAATAAAAGCTATCACTCCGGCCAAAACCATAGCATCCAGTGAGTTAGCGCCTAAGCTGGGACTAATGGTACTATATGTCTCTGCAGTTAATGCAAAGGGCAGTGAGCCAGAATTGATCTGATTGGCCAAGGTGATTGCTTGTTGGCGAGTCTCCTCGTCCGAGCCATTTAAGGAAATCTGAGCTCTTCCGTCGGTGATAGCCGTTTGCACCTGCGGATACGAAATCATCGTATCGTCCATCCAAATTGAAATTGTTCCCTTTGGACTTTCCTCGGACAAACGCTTGGTAGCCTCTGCAAATTTATCCTTTCCAGAGTCGTTCAATTCCAGTGCAACATAATATTCGCCATAAGTTGAACTGTCGCGATTCCCATCTACCCCGGCGGTAGCACTTTTAATATCGGAACCTTCCAAAATGATATTTTCTGCTGTTACGCCAGTAGGTTTACCATCCGAATCAACTTCTTTTCCCTCTCGGAATGTAAGCCTTGCAGTGGCACCAATCTCCTGAATGGCGCTTTCGGGATTAAACTCTGTTTCATCTTCTTTCCACGGGAAACGAACAATAATGCGGTCTTTGTCATAGTCCGCATATACTTCGTTATCCGTGATATTCAGATTTACCAGACGTTGTTCCACGATGGCTTTAGCTGCGTCCATCTGCTCATCTGTGGCATCGTAACCGTCAGCAGGCATGAATGTAACATCCACACCACCGCGAATATCAATGCCGAAACGAATGTTTTGTGCACCTTTAATCCAAATTTTTGTTGTGTCGCCATATTGTGTGCTGACGCCAAAAAATGCCGTAAACGCAAATACGACGATCAGAACAGCCACAACAAAAAAATGCCAAGGTCTGCCTTTTGTTTTCATGGTGTTCCTCCAGAAAAGATTTTATCGAAAACTGCCTTTTTAAGCCAGCAGTTTTTCTACGGTTGCCATTTTTACCGCTACACATAAAAGATGAGTTGCGATTTCCAACTCATGTAGAGGCGGATAGGTGGGCGCAATACGAATATTGGTATCTTCCGGGTCAATACCGTACGGATAAGCTGCTCCTGCCCCGGTCAAAACTACGCCCGCATCTTTACACAACTGAACGGTACGCTTGGCGACACCTTTTGTATATAGACTAATAAAATATCCGCCGTTAGGTTTCGTCCAATGTGCAAGATCAGAATAATCGGATAATTCTTTCTCAAAAATGGAAAGAACCATCTTAAATTTGGGCTCAATAATCTGTCGATGTTTTTCCATGTGCTCTGCAAGGCCACGCATATCCTTCAGAAATTTCACATGACGCAACTGATTGAATTTATCATAACTAATAATCATGGAAAACATATTCTTCAGAATATACTCAATATTTTTCTTGCTAGCAGCCATTGCCGCCACACTCGCCCCTGGGAATGTCACTTTGCTCAATGAACAAAACATCAATGGGCGATCCTCAAAGCCGGTTTTGCGGCATTCGTCAAGAATGTTTAAAACCCGATCCGGTGTATCCGTTACATGATGCACGCAATAGGCATTGTCCCAAAAAATTTTAAAATCAGGTGCTGCGGTTTTCATGGCCGCAAGACGCTGTACGGTTTCATCACTATAAGAATATCCGTCCGGATTAGAATACAAAGGAACACACCAAATTCCTTTTACTTCTTCATCTTTGACGATTTCTTCCACTAAATCCATATCCGGACCGCTCGGCAACATCGGTACCGAGATCA
This sequence comes from uncultured Ruthenibacterium sp., assembly GCF_963558415.1. NCBI lineage: Bacteria > Bacillati > Bacillota > Clostridia > Eubacteriales > Oscillospiraceae > Ruthenibacterium > uncultured Ruthenibacterium sp. The sequence goes on from NZ_CAUWGY010000101.1 coordinate 5,886, forward strand.
GCTCAAAGCCAAAGTATTCCGTTACGCGGAAGTGTCTATCATATCCAGGACAAGGACATATAAATTTGGGCTTTCCCGCATTCCATGCACGCGGACTGTCTACAAAGCCACTTCTCCAACCAAGCTCCACCAAATAGTACATCATATTCAAACTGGAGTTTCCTCCGACAATGACTTCTTCTGGAGCGGCACCTAAAACCTGCGCAAAGAATTTGCGTGCCTCTGGCATTCCCTCTAGATTCCCATAGTTTCGCGAGTCAATACCAGTCTCTCCGATATAATCAGTGATTGAAAGCATTTCCATGGATAAATCAAGCTGCTCCGGCGATGGTTTGCCTCTAGACATATCCAATTTTAATCCTTTGGCCTGATAATCCGCATAAACCTTTTTTAACAACTGGTACTCATTCTCTAATTGTTTTCGGTCCATGGCAAAATAGTTTGTCACATGCCTTACCCCTCTCCAAAATAATCATAAACCTGTACCCCTTTCCCCTTAGGTACAGTTGTCCATCACATTGGACTTACACAAGTTTATATTATAATATAATTACAACGAAGTTACAAGTTCTGAGCGGTTTTTTACCGCTAGAAATTCTAATGAGCAAACCGCAATGGATAAACTTCATCATAGCACAACAGGGCTTTCCTATTTTTTGAAGGAAAGCCCTGTTTCTTTAAAATGTAAATTTAAACACGGAAACCAACCGATGTATCTCCGTCTAAATCCTTGCCAAATTCATAATCATTTCCTGGCAAAATTGCATTCAGAACAATTCCGACAATGGCCGCAATTGCCAAACCGGACAAATTAATTGTCAAACCGAACACAGGAATGTTGATACCACCAACAGAATTGAAGCCTAAAGCACTTACTAAAATAACCGCGGCGATAATTAAATTGCGAGAATTGGTAAAGTCCACTCGATTCTCAACAATATTCCGCACACCAACCGCAGAAATCATACCATACAGTACAAAAGAAATACCGCCAATGATTGCAGTTGGAATCGTTTGAATAGCTGCACCAACTTTCGGGAAGAACGAAAGAGCGATTGCAAAAACCGCAGCAATTCGCATTACCTTCGGATCATAGACCTTCGTCAATGCCAAAACACCTGTATTTTCGCCATAAGTGGTATTGGCGGGGCCGCCAAAAATTCCAGCCAAACTCGTTGCCAAACCATCACCAAGAAGCGTTCTATGTAATCCCGGATCCGCTAAATAATTTTTTTGCGCTGTAGCGCTAATAGCAGCAATATCGCCGATGTGCTCCATCATCGTCGCAAGAGCAATCGGTGCAATCGTAATACACGCACTAATGCTGAACTTAGCAAAGGATGATGGATGTAGAGCAATGCCGACTACGGAAGCCTCATTGATTGCCGTAAAGTCGACCTCGCCGAGTACAAGTGCAACAATATAAGAACCTATAACACCAATGAGAATGGGCAAAATCTTTACCATTCCGCGTCCCCAAATGTTACAGACGATAATAATCACAAGGGCCACAAATGCCAAAAGCCAATTTTCGGCACAATTAGATATAGCTGTGGGAGCCAAAATCAACCCAATCGAAATAATAATGGGTCCTGTGACAACTGGCGGGAAAAAGCGCATAATCTTTCTCACACCAAAAACTTTAATCAGCGCAGCGAGAATCACATAAATAAGTCCCGATACAACAACACCACCGCAAGCATACGGCAGCAGTTCCACATTTGCACTTCCATCCGCTAAGCGAGGAGCTACCGCCGAAAAACCACCTAAAAATG
>NZ_CAUWGY010000102.1:0-7426 GCF_963558415.1 uncultured Ruthenibacterium sp.
CAGGATTTTGGAAAAATTCGGACTGGTCCAGATAGTCATAAAGCAATTGGGCTTTGACGTTGTTGCGTTTTTCCATTTCTGCCAGACCGCCAACCTCATTTTCGATCCAATGAAGTACCAATCCCATCATATAAATCGACCAGCAGTTGGGAGTATTATACATACTTTGCGCGTCAATTAAAGTTTTGTAGTCCAACATAGCCGGACGCGCAATATCGGTACGTGCATTTTCCATCAAATCTTCACGCAAGATTGCTACAGCCATTCCGGCGGGAGCGACGTTTTTCTGTACGCCGAAATAGATGAGCCCATACTGAGCCACATCGGTAGGACGGCTGAGAATGCAACTTGACATATCTGCCACCAGGGGAATTCCGTCTACTTTGGGAAGCTTTGTAAAACGTGTACCATAAATTGTGTTATTTTCACAGATATGAATATAACTAGCGTTTGGGTTGTATTGGAGCGTATCCACATCCGGAATATAAGTAAAGTTTTTGTCTTTGGAAGAAGCAACAATGTGAACAGTGCCAAACTTTTCGGCTTCTTTGGCAGCTTTCCCGGAGAATTGGCCCGTTACAAGATAATCGGCTTCGCCGGTGGTCATCAGATTCATGGGAACCATGGCAAACTGGGTGGATGCACCGCCTTGAATGAATCCAACTTTATAATGATCCGGAATATTCAATACGCGCCGGAGAGCAGCTTCTGTCTCGGTGATGATGGCCTCGTATACACTACTGCGATGACTCATCTCCATGACTGACTGTCCGGATGATCCGTATTCCAGCAGTTCTGACTGCGCTTTTTGCAATACGCTGAGCGGCAGCATGGAAGGGCCTGCGCTGAAGTTGTATACTCGTGCCATGATAAAGACTCCTTTGTTCTCAGAATTAATACTTTATTTTAATAAAGTATTGTATCTATTATATCGCCTGACAGAATTTTGTCAATGAAAAAGATACAGATTTGATGCGATATTGCGGCTATTTGTAGAAAAATAGTAAGAAAAGTTAGCGTTTGTACGCGGTAGAAGTACAGTGCATAAAAAATCCTTGTCAAGTATAAACGCATCGGTTAGAATGAATCAAAGAAGGGAAGTGTTGTCTATGCCGGAATCCGGTTATTGTGCAGATAAAAACCGTTACGAATCCATGGAATACAATCACAGTGGTTCTTCCGGTCTATTGTTGCCGGCTATTGCACTGGGAATGTGGCATAATTTTGGCTCAGCAGATTCGTTTGACAACATGCAGGAGATGCTGCGCACCGCTTTTGATTACGGAATTACTTACTTTGATTTGGCGAACAATTATGGTCCCGTACCTGGGAGCGCAGAGGAAAATTTTGGACGCTTGTTTGCCAAAGATTTTCGTCCTTACCGGGATGAATTAATTATTGCGAGCAAGGCGGGGCACCCCATGTGGCCTGGCCCCTATGGAAATTGGGGAAGTCGAAAGTCGCTTTTGGCTAGTTTGGATCAAAGCTTGCGCCGGACGGGACTAGAGTACTTTGACATCTTTTATTCACATCGTCCGGACCCGGAAACGCCGCTGGAAGAAACCATGGGCGCTTTGGCCACGGCGGTACAGCAGGGAAAGGCGTTGTATGCAGGAATTTCTAATTATGATGGCGAGTCCACGCTGCGGGCAGCGGAAATATTGAAAGAGCTGCACTGCCCATTTGTGGTGAACCAGAGCCGCTACTCCATTCTGGACCGGCGCATCGAGGACAATGGTCTGAAGAACGTAGCCCGTGAAGCCGGGGTGGGGATTGTGGCATTCAGTCCTCTGGCACAAGGCCTTTTAACGGACAAATATTTGGAGGGCGTGCCCGCCCAGAGTCGAATGGCAAAAGGACGGTCCGTGTCGCTGAAAGAGTCTGTGCTTACCGCAGAAAAGAAAGAGCAGCTTCGGCAACTGAATGAACTGGCAGCACAGCGTGGACAGTCTTTGGCACAGATGGCTTTGGCCTGGGTACTGAAGGATGGAGATGTGACCAGCGTTCTCATCGGTGCGTCCCGGCCTCAGCAGATCAAGGAGAACATTGCGGTGTTGGGCCATACGGATTTCACCTCAGAAGAACTGCGCCGTATCGACGAAATTGTAGGCCGGGTGTGAGGAAGCGGCCATGTGGTTTTGGGAAAAGGAAGAACTGTATATGGGACCCAGCGGAGAAAAAGCGGCCGCACTCTGTGCCGCATTGGAAGAGGCGGGTATTGTGTGCGAAAGCCTTTACCGCAATGTGCTGGGCGGCGGGCGAAGTCGGTTTGGAACCATCGGCGCGCTGGACAGTGCAGGTATTCATTACGTCTATGTAAAGCGAAAAGATTTGGAAGCGGCCGAGGCCATAGCGCATCGGGTGCTCCACCCATAAGAAAAAGGGACTGCCGAGAGCAGTCCCTTTTAATTTTAGGAAACCGTGATGGTGAGCGGTGTCAGTTGATAGCAATCTACGCTCTGGTCCTCATTTCGGATGATTTTTACTCCGTAGGCCATGCCATTGGGGGAGGCGTAGACATCGTCCCAACCTTGTGCCAATTCGGTGTATACCTTACCCGCTGCATCTACCAGCAGATATTGACGCCCCTGATTGGATATGCTTGTCTCCACAAAGGCAAAGCGCGGATCCCATTGAACCAGCCCGTCCTGGAATTCCATTCCTTCCGGCGTCGCTACCTCGGTGCCGTTGGACGTGAACAATTTCGAAACGGAATCCTCACAGAGATAGAATCGATCTTGGGGCGGTGTATCAAAGATTTCTTCTTTTACCTCATCAAAGCGCGGGAAAAGTCCCAAATCGTACTTGTATTGGCTGAAATTGGAAGAACCCGTTACCTTGCCGGTTCGATCAATGCGCAGGGCGTGGTAGATGGATCCGTCGTAATCCGAAGTGGGCTCCAGGTTGGGAAGCACTGCATACACAGTTGCTTGCTCGTCCTCAAAGGGGCATAGGGCAACCAAGTCGAAATAACTTTCGTCTGACATTTGCAAATAGGCGCGAATGTTTTGCAGGATCTGGTCAGCGGACAGCACTACCGTTCCTTGGGAATCCACATAGCCGTAGATGGTGTTTGCAAGTCCGCCGTCAAACATGGAGAGGGAATATACTTCTACGGTTTCTTCTCCCTGAGGCTGAATCTCAACCGGCTCACCTTCCAGCGTATAAAAGCGATCCCACTGACCTGTCAGGAAGAAGTATCCTTCGTTCGCGCCGGCGCTTGCTGCCTGTGTGTCCTCCAGCACAATGCTGCCTTCCCGGTCAAAAACATAGCAGATTTGAGCATTGTTTTCACCGCGCAGGGCAATGACCCAAAGACCCTCGCCAGCATACCGCAGATCGATTTCAACGTTTCCGGCTCCGGCCTGCACCAGATTCAATCCCTCCTGCGGTACGGTGAATACCGTTTGGAAGGATTCGTCACAGACAAGGATTTGGTGTGACGGGGTCTCGTACCATTCCAGTCCTTCCGAACAAGTCCGCCCTTCCACAATGGCGCATTTGTCCACTGCTTTTCTGGAATCAAAATCCCAGTTCACAAACACCAGTGCGTCGGAATCATATAGATAAGCCGTGTCATCCACCATGGAAAGCGACTTTGCTTCAAAAGGTTCTCCGGTCTGCACGGTCAAAGTCGCACCGTCGGGGAATGTTACGCTAGTTTCGGGAACTTCCTGCACAGGCTGGTCCTCAAAGGTGATGTGCAATGTGACAAATTCGGTCTCGCTGAGATGCAAATACAAAAAGCCGTCTTCTGTGAAAAATGTGTCGCCGTTCATCTGGTAGTTGGGCAGCTCAATGCTGGGCGCACGGAACGTCTTTACAAGCTGGCCTTTGCCGTCGTACAGCAGAAATCCGTCGGTGCACTGAACCACTCGGATGCAGGCGGGCGCTTGTTCAAGCAAATTGCCGTCGTAATCGTACAGGTTCACCTGATTGGAATTTTCCCGGGCGTAAAATCCTTCCGGCGCCAGACGGCAGATTTCGGTAAAGCGTGCCTCGCAGCGCACGGCGCCGTCGCTACCACGGATGCCGTAGCGGGTTCCTTCACGGTATACCGCGCAGCCATCCTGTACGCCGACCGGTACTAGATCCTCGGACTGATACAGCGCGCCGCTGGCGTCGTATACAGTGCCGTCTTGCAGGGCGTAACCGTCCTGATCGAGATAGGTAATATCAAAATTGTGGTATTCCGATAGTGGGGTGCCGTCCAGACGATACATCTGGCCGGTTCCCCAACGCTGCATAAAAACAAACTCGCTGCCCATTTTGCGCAAGGCAAAGCCTTCGGTGGGCTCAAAGGCGGCAAGCTGCGCACCGGATTCATCGATGACCAGCCAGGAGTACAATTCATTGTCGTAATGGCACACAAGTGCCTTGCCTGCACTGAAGGGCAGAACAAAGTCATAGGAAGGCTCCAGCTTCACATTGCCTTCCAGGTCGCAGTAGCCCCATTTTCCGTCTTCAAAATAGGGAACCCAGCCGTTTTCACCTACCAAAAAGGCATCGTCTATCTGTTTTTGTTCAGACGGAAACGGTGCGCTGTCGGACCAAAATCCGGTATCAGCACCGATGAGCGCCGAATGGCTCATGAGAATCAAACTGAATTCCTGTGTCGTTTGAAAGATGACATCATAGTCTCCGTGCAGGTTGTTTCCTACTCCGCTGGGTCCCAATAGCTCCGTCTCATCGGGTACCGTATACAAAGGGGTATACTCTCCGTCCAAAGTGATATAGCCGCATTCGATGTCCGGCGAGATGCTTTCTTTCACAAAATCCTGTTCCGTCATGGGAAGACAACGCGCTGCAAAGGCAACGCCATTGTGGAAAGAGCCGACGATGTCGAAGCGGCTCAAAAGATCAGCATATTGCATGTCCAGAACAGGCGTGCGCTCCATCTGCACAGTCTGCCCGGCGGACGAGGTGCTGCTCTGTGAAGAACCGGATGCGACGGGCTGGCCTGTCTGGCCGCATGCTGTCAGTAAAAAGGCCGATAGCAAACCTGTGCATACAAGCCTCATGAGCGGATGTTTCATAAGAGTCCTCCTTCGTTCTTGAAAACCGGAACCATTTTGGCGCAGTGCCGGCATTTCTATTATACCAAGCCTACTGCGTATGACAATCCCGAAAACTCCAACAACCAAAAACCCCGGCGCCTTTTTGAAAGCGCCGGGGTCCTTTTATAACTTTTTTTGGTTGCACACATGAGAGCATCCTGCGCAGTTGCCGCAGCATTTTCCGTTGCGGCGGTCACGAACGATTCGGCGCACGGCCAGTACGAATAGAACAGCTACAAATGCCAGAATCAGCCAATCCGCAAATCCCATAGCGGCACCTCACACAAACAAACTGCCTACCTGGAACACCAGTGTGGCAAAGACCCAGGCAACGGCGCACTGGGCAAAAGCTACCCACAGCGCTGCCAGTCCAGAGTTCATTTCCCGGCGCACCGCGGCGATAGCCGCCACGCAAGGCGTGTACAGCAGTGAAAACGTCAGGAAACTGAACGCGCTCAGCGGAGTAAAAATAGATGCCAAGGCTGTACCCAATTCTGCAACACTGGTTCCGGTCAGCACGGCCATGGTGCTGACGACTGCCTCTTTGGCCGAAAATCCGGTGATCAGAGCAGTAGAAGCGCGCCAATCGGTAAAGCCCAGCGGCGCAAAGATGGGGGCGATGATTCGTCCCAGCCCTGCCAGCATACTGGCGGAGGAATCCGCAACCACATTTAGGCGGGTGTCAAAGGTCTGCAAGAACCAGATGACAATGGTGGCTGCAAAAATGACGGTGAAGGCGCGGGTCAGAAAATCCTTGGCCTTATCCCACATCAGCAGTCCCACGCTCTTGAGGCTGGGCAAACGGTAGTTGGGAAGCTCCATGACAAATGGAACAGGATTGCCCTTGTAAAGGGTGCTTTTCATCACGAGTGCACACAAAATACCAATGACCATGCCCATCACATAGAGAAGCATCATCACCAGTGCTCCATAGCGAGGGAAGAATGCGGCGGTGAACACCGCATAAATGGGAAGCTTTGCGGAGCAACTCATGAACGGCGTCAGCAGAATGGTCATTTTGCGGTCCCGGTCGCTGGCCAAAGTGCGGGTGGCCATAATAGCCGGCACGCTGCAGCCGAACCCAATCAGCATAGGTACAAAGCTGCGGCCGGACAAACCGATTTTGCGCAGCAGCTTGTCCATCACAAAGGCCACACGGGCCATATAACCCGAGTCCTCCAGCATGGACAGAAAGAAAAACAGCGTGACGATGATGGGCAAGAAACTGAGCACACTGCCAACACCGGCGAATACGCCGTCAATGATCAGCGAATGAACCACCGGGTTGATGCCATAGGCCGTCAGCCCGCCGTCCACAAGCGCGGTGACCCAGTCGATGCCCACCGACAGCAAATCGCTCAAAAAGCTGCCAATAACACCGAAGGTCAGCCAGAACACCAGAAGCATAATCAAAAGGAACATGGGAATGGCCAGATATTTTCCGGTGAGGATCTGATCAATGCGCACGCTGCGCAGATGCTCCCGGCTTTCACCGTTTTTGAACACTGTGTCCGCGCACAGCTTCTCAATAAAGGTATAGCGCATATCCGCCAAAGCGGCTTCCCGGTCCGTTCCAAGCTCCGCTTCCATCTCTTGAATTGAGTGCTCGGCCAACTCCAGCTCGTTTTCCGTCAGCTTCAGTTGCTGAATCATAGGTTTGTCGCCTTCCACCAATTTAGTGGCAGCAAAGCGAGGAGGAACCTTGATTGCAGCAGCATGATCTTCTACAACGTGAGCCAACGAGTGAATGCAGCGATGTACGGCACCAGTACAGAAGTCCTGTCGTTTGGGCAAATCCTTGTGCTCGGCAGCACGAAGAGCGTGTTCGATCAACTCGTCGATGCCCTCATTTTTCGCCGCAGAAATGGGAACGACCGGAACACCCAGTTCCTGCTCCAGTTTCAAGATATCTACCGTGCTTCCGTTGGCACGCATTTCATCCATCATGTTTAGAGCAATTACCATGGGAATGCCCAGTTCCATTAATTGCATGGACAGATATAAATTTCGCTCAATGTTGGTGGCATCTACAATATTAATAATGCCGTCAGGTTTTTCCTGAATGAGAAAATCACGTGTCACAATTTCCTCAGCCGTGTAAGGGCTGAGTGAGTAAATACCGGGCAGATCCACTACAACGGCCTGTTCGCGCTGGGGAATATCCTGCCGTTTGTGGCGTGGATGTCCCCAACTTCTCGGACCGTGGTGGTGCTCACCGGTATGATGATCCCGAATAATGCCTTCTTTCTTATCTACGGTTACACCGGGGAAATTTCCCACATGCTGGTTAGAACCCGTAAGTTGATTAAAAAGTGTAGTTTTGCCACAATTTTGATTGCCGGCCAACGCAAAGGTCATCATTGGGAATC
>NZ_CAUWGY010000103.1:0-7421 GCF_963558415.1 uncultured Ruthenibacterium sp.
GCTCTCCGCAATTGGGGCATGTGATACAGATTTTACCTTTCCCTTTCGGTACACGCAGTTTTTGTTTGCATTTGCGGCAGCGGTAAAATTTGTGGGTCTTACGCTGGCGGAAGCGCAGTTTTAGAAAATTGCGCCATGCAATATATTTTGCGTTCTGCCTCCGACACTTTTCAAGATTGCGTGAAAAAGCCCGGATATATACATAGAGCAGTAAGATTAAAGCTGCATTGTATAAAAAAGTAATCCCGAGCAGTGTGCCAAGTATCATAATGGCCAGGGCACCCCATAAAAGTGTTCTGCCCAGTTCGTCAATTCCGTTGCGGTTGGAAAAAAATGCATGAAGTTTGTATTTCATGTTGAAGTGCACTCCTATTCATAAGTAATGGATTTGCCAATGATTATAAAGAAGAAAGATTAAGTTTACGTTTCGTAAGATCAACTTTCGGTCAACTTTTGCGTAGATTTGCATAAATTTACAAATTGTTTATCTTTGCTTTGTAAATCGGTGATACCCTTTATTTGTCAAATCATAAAAAGACAGGTGAGAATTGTAATGTTTCGAATCTTGGTTGTGGAAGACGATAAAGGAATACGCACACTGATGGAAGATGCGCTGACAGATGCAGGATATGAGCCGATTCTTGCATGCAATGGACTGGAGGCTTTGGATGTTCTGGAAAAAAAGCATATTGATTTGATCGTTCTTGACATTATGATGCCGAGGATGGATGGATATGAGCTGTTGAGGCAAATCCGCGAAAGCGGTATGGATATGCCGGTTTTGATGGTGACAGCTAAGCAGACTCTTTCAGACAAAAAGAAAGGCTTTCTATTAGGTGCCGATGACTATATGGTAAAGCCTTTTGATGAGGAAGAAATGCTTCTGCGGGTTGCAGCGCTGCTGCGGCGAGCCAAGATTTTGACGGAGAGGAAACTGACGGTGGGAAGCACAGAGCTTATCTATGACTCTCTGACGGTGATTTCGAGCGGCACAGCACAGGTGTTGCCGAAGAAAGAATTCCTTCTGCTTTACAAACTTCCTTTAACAATAAAACCTTCACCCGACGGCAGTTGATGGATGAAATATGGGACCTGGACACCGAGAGCGATGAGCATACTGTAAACGTCCACATCAATAAGCTGCGGGACAGATTCCGGGATAACCATGATTTTGAGATTATAACGGTTCGCGGTCTGGGCTATAAGGCGGTGAAACTATGATCAAGCGAATGCTCCATTCCTCGCGCGGGATCTTTGTCACCTGTGTTGTCATTACCAATCTTTTGTCCAGTTTTATTACGGCATTCATCTGGCTGAATGTGTTTGTCTATGTTCCTACGAATCATCGGCCGCAATCGCCGTTGTTGCCGATGCTGATCTCTACTCTGGTGGCGATTCCGATTTCATCCGTAGTCAGCAAACGTTCCGCGAAGCCTCTGCAGGACATGGTGAAAGCTACCAAGTCCATCTCAAAGGGAGATTATTCTGTGCGGGTCGAGGAATCCGGCGCAGGTGATGTTTATGAACTCCTACACAGTTTTAATCAGATGACCGCAGAATTGGGCAGCACAGAGATGATGCGCAATGATTTTATCAATACCTTTTCCCATGAGTTTAAAACGCCAATCGTATCAATCCGCGGTTTTGCCAAGCGACTTAAAAACGAAAATCTATCTCCGGAAAAGCGAAAAGAGTATCTGGAATACATAGCAGAAGAATCGGAACAGTTGTCCAATCTGGCCAGCAGTGTTCTTTTGGTTGCCCGGTATGACAATCAAAAGCTTGTAGCAGAACGGTTGGAGTACGATTTGGATGAGCAAATCCGCAACTGTGTGCTGCGGATGGAAACCGTATGGAGCGCAAAAAATATCACCTTTGATGTGGACTTACCGAAACTCACCTATGTCAACAATGTAGAAATGATGGAACATGTTTGGATGAATCTCATCAGCAACGCCATCAAATTCAGCTATGACGGAGGTCACATTTTTATTTCTTCCAGCCAAACTGCGGACAATATTTCGGTGAGCATTCGAGACGAAGGCATTGGCATCAGCGCATCTGAAATCGGTCATATCTTTGACAAGTTTTATCAGGCGGATACCGCGCATTCGTCCGTCGGAAATGGACTTGGCCTGTCGCTGGTATACCGCATTATTCAATTGAGCGGCGGCTCAATCAGTGCAAAGAGCGAAGTCGGCAAGGGCACAGAATTCACGGTCGCTTTGCCTTTATTGCGTACCTAAAACATGAAGGATTTGCCCATTGAATGATTCGATATTATGATTGCTGAAAAAGGTAAATCAAAACCCCTGCAGCATTTGCTACAGGGGTTTCTGATACGTTAAACTGCCCTCGAAGCTATGATTTAGTAAAAGGAAAAGACGGATGTAAGAATACATCCGTCTTTTCCTTTTTCACTCTACTGGCGCCATCGACCGTTCAGCATCGTTATTTGTAGCGTTTCCGTCATTTCCCTCCGACGTACCGCCACCGAGAATAATAACGTTGTCCTGACCGGCCGCGTTATCGCTGGTTCCAATCTGGGCGCTACCAGTCGAGTTACCGCTGTTCCCGGTCGTTGCATTAGTCGTAGTAGCTGTGCTGTTTTGTGTCGGAGCAACATATTTGACAACGCTCACCGTATATTCGACAGTAAAGCCGCAATACGTCACTGTGATGATCACTGCACTGGTGCGAAGAGGCTATTTCGCATGGTTTTGAGGACAACAAAGGATACATCAATCTGTTCTGCACAGGCCGGTTTGTTTTTTGCGTATCGGTGGGAAGACTGTCAGAGAATGGCGCCGATGCTCGCAATAGAATTAGATGGCCGCGAGCACTACATTGATTCCACAGTACAGGCACGTGACCGGAAAGGAGTGCATCGGTTAGCAGCACGACTTTGAATTGATCCGAGTCGAAAACACTTATAATCGTCGGTATCCCTTATATTAAGGAATTTCTGATTAGTTATTTTAATGCCATTTGATATTTTAATGTTGTTTAACAAACGAATAGAAAATTCTACCCACGCCCTCCGTGAGGAGAGCGACGTGCAGGATTGTAGCCGGGGCGGAGCGTACCACAACAAATTTCTATCCACGCCCTCCGCGAGGAGGGCGACGATTGCCGCAGTGGTCTATGTCGTGTACATCTCATTTCTATCCACGCCCTCCGTGAGGAGGGCGACCACGCAGCATTGGGGCGCTGTTGTATGGATGGAAATTTCTATCCACGCCCTCCGTGAGGAGGGCGACACTGTCTTTTCCATTTCTGCATCCTTTCCGGAGCATTTCTATCCACGCCCTCCGCGAGGAGGGCGACAGTCGACGAGACCATTTTCGACACGGACGTTTTGATTTCTATCCACGCCCTCCGTGAGGAGGGCGACGGGATGGCTATATCATCCGTCAGGTGTTTTGCCTTATTTCTATCCACGCCCTCCGTGAGGAGGGCGACGTGGAATTGTGCTTGCTGTAATGATATCCTCTTCATTTCTATCCACGCCCTCCGCGAGGAGGGCGACAGTCGACGAGACCATTTTCGACACGGACGTTTTGATTTCTATCCACGCCCTCCGTGAGGAGGGCGACGGGATGGCTATATCATCCGTCAGGTGTTTTGCCTTATTTCTATCCACGCCCTCCGTGAGGAGGGCGACTGAAGAGGCTGCGGCTGCTGTTGCTTCCGAAGTATTTCTATCCATGCCCTCCGTGAGGAGGGCGACATACGGTATCCGTATCGAAGTACGTCGCACCGCAATTTCTATCCACGCCCTCCGTGAGGAGGGCGACCAAATTTGAGCTTCTTTTCCTGCTCCCCCTCATCAATTTCTATCCACGCCCTCCGTGAGGAGGGCGACAGGTATTTGCTGTGCAAAACTTTGATGCTGTCAATTTCTATCCACGCCCTCCGTGAGGAGGGCGACAGCAAAAGTGCCTAAAAATCGACACAATTTTGCATCAAAACATAAAAATTCTCTAAAAATATGCAGAGGTCTTTTTATACATCAAGAAAATGAGTGACAGTAAGCACATTTTTCTTTCATTCGCCAGTGCGAAACTCTGGGTGAAGATTTGTGTACTTCCCGTTCGCACTGCCAGTATTATAACAATAAGAGGTCGTCTTGTGCCCAGGCGGGGGAGAGTCCCAGATGTTCCACTTTGCTTTTGTAATTATTCCCCAATCGGTAAAAACGCAGACTATCCTGATTGGGGTCAATGAGAGTACCTAACTGCGCTTTGAGCTGAGCATATTGGGCGGAATCCAGAAGACATTCAAATACAGAATTTTGCACGCGCTGCCCGTGGTCAACACAAGCTTTCGCAACTTTGCGCAGGCGTTTGCGCCCGGCAGCAGTTTCGGTGTTTACATCATAGGTAATTAGCACCAGCATAAACATACCGCCTTTCGGTCTATTTCCAGAAAAGGGGCGGATATACGTCCAAATCCTCACGAAGTGTGCGAGCCAACAGAAGTGCCTGTACATAGGGTACAAGCCCCCAGGGAATTTTTTCGCCCAGAAACGGATGGGTGAGCGTTTCTTGCTTCCGACGCTGCCAAGCCGCCAAAAAAACTTTTCGCCCTTCATCAGTAAGAAGTACGGCACCATTTTCCTGCCGTTTGCAATGCTTGGGTGTCACGATCTTCTGGTTGATACATGCGAGCACCAGACGGTCTGCAAAGATGGCCCGCAGTTCTTCCATCAAATCCAAGGCGAGACTTTGCCGACCGGGTCGAGGGCGGTGAAGAAACCCCACGTAAGGATCCAGGCCGGCACCGTCCAAAGCAGCGGCACATTCCCGGGCCAGCAGAGTGTAAGCGAAGGAAAGTAATGCGTTGACAGCGTCCAGCGGTGGGCGGCGACTGCGACCTGTAAAAACAAATCCATCCTGCTGCTGCAAAATCAGACTGTTAAACACAGAAAAATAGCGCTGAGCGGCTTCCCCCTCGAACCCGTTCAATTCTTCCAGAGTAACGCTGCTTTCGATGGCAGGTAATGCAGATGCCAGTTGAGCGGATACCTGTTTTAGTTTTTCCACCGGTACCCGCTGGGGATGGTCCCGGGTGGCTCGTTCCAGAACCCAACGGGCATTGTAAACTTTCCCCAGAAGGAAGCAGCGACCGTATCGGCAGCTGACAGCAGGGTCATCGGCGACACGGTACTGTTGCTGACGCAGTAATACGTTTCCTCGCTCTTCCCCTACAGTACGGGCAAGAAACCGTCCGTTAGGGGTAAAAAAAGCGAGATCTACGCCACGCTGGGCACAAGCACCTATCAAAGCAGGAGAGGCACCTGCATAGGTAAAAGCTAAAATTCCCTCCAGCGTATGCAATGGAAAACGTGCCACTTCCTGGTGTTCCCGGCTGACTATCACGTTTTCTCCTTCAAGAGAAAGATAATTCTCCGGAGTCAGTACAAAAAGTGTGTTCAGCAGTTTTCTCATGATTCCTCCTCGGCCAGAGCAGCTTGAATGTGGGTGTGGATGTATCCACCAGCATCGGTTTTGCGGCAAAGAGTAGGCAGACATAACTCTTTCAGCGAACACGCATTGCAATGCGTGCCCGGCCGCGTCTTGGGCGTGTGGCCTCTTATAAAGCAGTCGTTCATCTCGGCTGCGGTGTGGCGAGTCGCTTCGCGCAGTTCTGGAGTGAAATCCACCATTTCCCGACGCCGGTCTGCTGCGTAGTACAGAGCGCCACGGGGTATCGTACATACCAGCATCTCTTCCAGAGCGATGGCTTGAGCGCATAACTGCAGCCGGTCTGCATCGTTCTGCTTAGTGGTACCATGTTTATATTCTACAGGCAGGGGACGCCAAAGTCCGGTTTGTCCCTGCAAAGGAATACCATCGGAATCGGCATGAAACTCCACCACATCACAGATGCCGCTTAGACGTAGCGTATGGGATGCTACACGCATTCCCCGCACTGTCAGAAGGTCTCCGCGTTTTTCTCGTAGCGAATCGTTGTGACAACGTGTGTGCTCCAGACGGCCTTCGACGGTTCGAAGATTTTCCTGCCACTGCTGCTCCATATGAATCAGAGCCCACTGGCGGCGGCAAAAACAAAAATGCTGGATGCCCGATAACAGTAAATACTCGCCGTCCATTATCCCATACGCAGGCGGGTTACGCCGGCAGGCAGAGCGTCTGCCAAAGTGACAGTATAATCTAGGTAGCTGCGAGGCACAGTAACACCCTCTTTGCGCTGTACCTGCACCGTATCAAACAGCTTGTAGGCGGGGGCGTTGCCCAGTTCGGAATCATGGCGGAAAACGATGAGTTCCCGAACGGCCATTTTGCCACGGGCGGCGCTATGATCGTTTTCAAACATATTCAAGATAGCCTGCCACAGCAAGGTAAGATCTTCCTCGGAAAAACCGGTGGTTTTGCGAGCCAGATTGGCTGAGACATATCCTTCGGCCCGGTACAGACCGTAGGGGACAATGTACTTGCGCCCCATCTCGGTACCTTTTTTCTCGGCATCGGCCTCAGTGGTAATGGCCACTCGTGTGATGGTGACCTCCTGAGGCAAAATGGGGTCTACGCTGCGGGCAAAGCCCAACTGCACGGGGCCGCGCACTTGGCCGCAGTTCAAAGCTCCTTTGACAAAAGTGGTCATAACGGCACCAAAGGTACGGATGTCATAGAAATTCTGGCACATAAAATCCCGGATTTTACCATCAAGGGAGGGATCGTCCTTCTTGGCTGCTTTCAAGTCGCCTTCAACGCCCAGATAGGCAAGGGCCTCGGCATCACTGCGTTGCAGCGGCACCTGATCCTTGATGTAGATGCGGTATCCGGGAACATCCTCCTTGGCAGTTTCCACATAATTTCGAATCTTGCGCTTCAGACAGACATCGGTCACCAACCCGCATCCGGTTTCCGGGTCAATTCGGGGCATGTTGCCGGCATCGGGATCACCGTTGGGGTTACCGTTCTCCACATCAAAGAGAATGACAAAATCATAGCGGTTCTTGATAGCTTCGGACATAGTTACTGTTCCTCCTTTTTGGTGTATCGTTTTTGAGTTTCATGGTAATAGCCGATTTGGAAAGCGCTCTGTTCCGGCAGAGTAAGCCGAGCGGGGAGCGTTTGGGTGATACGGGCGTTCAGTTCGGTGATGCGTTTGTTATAGTAGGTAGCCAGACCACCACCCAGCTTGGCCAAATGTTTCTGAGACAGGTTGAGAAGCAGCGGAAAAACTGTGGCCGGAGTAGCCGATGCGGAATTGAAATACCGGTCCTTGATAGTAGTGCTGCCATTGGCACTCTGCTGTGCTGCTTCCAGTACGGAGAAAAGCCGCCCCAGCACATACGGAAGATAGTTACTTTGTTCGTTAAGTTCCACGGTCATAACCTCCTTTAATTGTTCATCCTTCGAATTGCGTAGGTACCATGCTTTCAAAATGGCGGC
>NZ_CAUWGY010000104.1:0-7302 GCF_963558415.1 uncultured Ruthenibacterium sp.
CTGTGAGGCCGCGCTCTATCTTGCGAAAAAAGGATACGCGGTGGAGTTATATGAACAGAAGCCGCATAAGTTTTCACCGGCGCACAAAAACAGTGGGTTTGCAGAACTGGTATGTTCCAATTCTCTGAAAGCGGATCGGCTGGACTCTGCTTCAGGACTTTTAAAAGAAGAGATGAAGCTATTGGGAGACAGCCTGCTGCAAGCAGCACATCAGTGCCGTGTTGCGGCTGGCGGAGCGCTAGCAGTAGACAGAGAAGCATTCAGTCGGACGGTTACAGATCTGGTTAAGTCTACACCGGGGATAGAAATTCGGTATGAAGAAGTTCGGTTTGTGGGAGAGACACGTCCTGATACGCTTACAATTGTGGCTACAGGGCCTCTCACAGAAGGAGACTTGGCAAAAGATATCGCCAGGCTGACCGGAGGACAGGAGCTGTCTTTTTACGATGCTGCGGCTCCAATTGTAACGGCAGAAAGTCTCAATATGGACCGAATCTTTGCAGCATCCAGATATGGACGAGGAGAGGCGGATTATCTCAATTGCCCGTTTGACAAAGCGGGATACGAGGCTTTCCATGAAGCTCTGCAGCATGCCGAGCGAGCGGAACTGCATTCGTTCGATGGGGATTTGACAGTCTATGAAGGCTGTATGCCCATAGAGGTGATGGCGGGCCGTGGAGCCGACACCATGCGGTATGGTCCGCTCCGCCCGGTGGGTTTGATTGACCCGCACACTGGTCATCGGCCGTGGGCCAATGTGCAGCTTCGTGCAGAAAATACAGAACGTAGCATGTATAATTTGGTGGGATTTCAAACCAATTTGAAATTTGGTGAACAGCAGCGCGTATTTCGCATGATTCCTGGTTTGGAGAATGCCGAATTTGTACGGTATGGAGTAATGCACAGAAATACGTTTTTGAACAGTCCGATCCTTTTGGGACCGGATCTTGCGCTGCGGGCCTATCCAAATGTGTTTTTTGCGGGTCAAATCACAGGTTTTGAGGGATATGTAGAGAGTATGGCGAGCGGGCTTTTGGCTGCACGTGCGGTGGAAGCTCGGCTGATGAAAGCTCCCATTCCGAGCTATCCTGAAGAAACCATGTGTGGTTCTTTGCTGCGGTATATTGCCACTCCTACGCGGGATTTCCAACCAATGGGTGCGAATATGGGCCTTCTTCCGCCATTGGAAGAGCGTGTGCGTGATAAGCGCAAACGTTATGAAGCTCTTGCGCAAAGAGCCATGAAGGCCATGCAAGAATCGTTTGGATGAATGGAAAAAAGAAGAATGGCGGCGCCTCGCGGTGTAACGCCTTGCGGGACGTCACCATTTTTCTTTGTTCCAAGATTAAAATGGAAGAGAGGAAACCAATTATGACAATCATTATCGATGCGATGGGTGGCGACAACGCACCCGTAGAGATCCTAAAAGGAGCAGCGCAAGCGGTTCGTGAATATGGTGTGTCTATCATTGCTGTGGGAAACGCACAGAAAATTGAGAAGGCCGTACGTGACAACAATTTGGATTTGAGTGATATCACGGTGGTCAATGCCACGGAAGAAATATCTATGTGTGACGAGCCGACGGCTGCAATCCGCCATAAAAAGGATTCTTCTATGGTAGTAGGCCTTCGGATGCTGGCGGAGGGAAAAGGAGATGCATTTGTATCTGCCGGTTCAACGGGAGCATTGCTGGCAGGAGCTACTTTGATTGTGAAGCGACTGAAAGGGGTTAAGCGTCCCGCTATCGGAACGGTAATTCCAGGAGCCAACCATCCGTTTCTCCTTTTGGACTCAGGGGCCAATGTAGAATGCCGTCCGGAGATGTTAGACGCGTTTGCCACGATGGGAAGCGTGTATATGGAAAAGGTATTGGGTGTGCGAGATCCCAAGGTAGCACTGGTGAACAACGGCGCAGAAGAGACAAAGGGAACGCCAAATTATGTTGCGGCGCACGCTTTGCTGAAAGAAAATAAGAACATTCACTTTGCGGGAAATGTGGAGCCGAAGGATATTCCTCAGGGAGACGTAGACGTAGTGGTTTGTGACGGATTTACGGGAAACGTAATCCTGAAGCTTACAGAAGGACTTGCTAAAATGCTGGTCGGCCAGATTAAGGGCGTGTTTTTGAAAAATATCTGGACGAAACTGGCTTTTCTGGCGGTAAAGAGCGGCATGAAAGATTTTAAAAAGAAACTGGACGCTGACGAGTATGGTGGCGCATTGATGATGGGCGTGCAGCATCCGGTGATTAAAGCACACGGTTCCTCTAATGCAAAGGCGTTTAAAAATGCTATTCGACAAGCCAAGGCATGTGTAGAGGGGAATGTAGTGCGGACTATGGCAGATAAATTGGCACAGACCTTATCCGACGAAGCGGAGGGCTAAGCCATGAAGGATTTAAAAGAACTGGAGAAAACCCTGAGATACACTTTTAAGGATCCGTATTTACTTCAGACTGCGCTGACACATACCTCTTTTGCCAACGAAGCACGTCACGGAACAAAACACAACGAGCGTCTTGAGTTTTTAGGCGATTCGGTTTTGTCAATTGTGGTGGCGGATTATTTGTTCACTCATAAGGATATGCCCGAAGGAGAACTGACCCGTATGCGCGCCAGTTTGGTGTGTGAAGCGGCTTTGTTTGAATTCGCCCAGCAAATTGACTTGGGTAGTTATCTTCGCCTTGGAAAAGGAGAGGAAATGGGAGGCGGCCGGCACCGGCCGAGTGTGGTTTCCGATGCGTTTGAAGCGGTAATTGCCGCATTATATTTGGATGGTGGCATTGAAGTAGCGCGTCAATTTATTTTGCCGTTTGTCACACGAGCGTTGACGGATGAAGCCGCAGAGGAAGACTACAAAACTCGCCTGCAGGAAATCGTACAGCAAAATCCGGAAGAAAGGCTTCGTTATGTAGTTGTGGGAGAGTCTGGACCCGATCATGACAAACATTTCGAAGTAGATGTCTATTTGAATTCCAATGCCGTCGGACACGGTGAAGGTCATTCCAAAAAGCAGGCAGAACAGGCTGCTGCGAAAGAGGCATTGTCTTTGATGGGATATTGAGAATGCTTTGGTTCCGAAAGGGGAAGCTATGTTTTTAAAAGCACTTGAGATTCATGGATTCAAGTCCTTTCCGGACCGGACGAAAATTACCATTGATCGTGGAATTACTGCGGTGGTGGGACCGAACGGTTCTGGAAAAAGTAATATATCAGATGCCATCCGTTGGGTGTTGGGCGAAACCAGTGCCAAACAGCTTCGCGGTGGCGGAAAAATGGAAAATGTTATTTTCGGCGGAACGCAGTCGCGCAGTGCGATGGGGTTTGCCAGTGTCAATCTTTATATTGATAATACGGATCGGCGCATTGAGGTAGACTCGGACGAAGTCGTGATAGGACGCAAATATTACCGCTCCGGCGACAGCGAATATTCGGTGAATGGGCAAAATGTTCGGCTGAAAGATATTTATGAAATGTTTTTAGACACGGGCCTTGGACGGGATGGATATTCTATCATCGGACAAGGTCGGATTGCGGAAATCGTGGGCGCAAAATCCAATGAACGCAGAGAGATTTTTGAAGAGGCGTCGGGAATTGCCAAATATCGCTATCGGAAAAATGAAGCTGAGCGACGGCTTTCTTCTGCCGAGGACAATTTGGTGCGCTTGCGAGATATCTTAGGAGAACTGGAAAGTCGTGTAGGCCCCTTAGAGAAAGAAGCCGACAAGGCAAAGCGCTACTTGGAATTGGCAGAAAAGCGAAAGGGACTTGAGGTCACTCTATGGGTGGACACAGTCCAAAAGGCGCGGGATACCGTACGGGAGGTACAGCGCAAAATTGAGATTGCCAATGCGGATTACGAGCGGGCGACGAGAGACATGGAAGCCATTGATGCCGAGACAGAAGAAATTCGGGCACAGTCTGAGCGATTGATTCGAGAAATAGACCGATGCAATGGCGAGATTCGGGCAATTACAGAACGCATTTCTGGTTCGGACGCCTCTTTGGCAGTATTGCGCAATGACATCGAACACAATCAGGCGACCATCGCTCAAATGGAACAGGAAATCGAGCAAAGCGGAATGGGACGCGAAGCCATTGAAAGAGAAAGGGCTCAGCACCAGACTGCCATTGATGCATGCATGACGGAATTGAGTGCACTCACCCAAAGAGCCGGTGAGTTGGAGGCGCTTTTGACGGATTTGCAAAGCAAAAGCGCGGCCAGCGGCGAACGGCGCGGTGCAGTGGAAGCAAAGCTGGCAGATATGGCTGCGCGCATTACAGATCTGAAAGTCGTGCAGGCTGGAGCCAGCTCTGCCCGAGAGGCCGCACAGACCCGTTTGGAGCATGCACGTCAGGAGCAAGCAGATAATCAAAAATATCTGTCCGATTTGCGGCAAGAGAAAGAGGAGACCGAAGCGTTCCTGAAAGACGCGTTGGAAAAATTGACTCGTCTGGAGAATATTAAAGGCGGCTTAACAATGAAGTTGGACAGCCGCAAAAGGGCTCTTCAGGAAGCGGATGATGCTGAGCAAAAACTGGGACGCGATATTGAGAACGCTTCTCAGCGCATTACTCTGCTGCGCGATTTAGAGCGGAACATGGACGGTTACCAAAGCAGTGTAAAAACGGTTATGCGGGCGTCGGAGCATCGCCGCCTACGCGGAATTATCGGTCCGGTTTCCAGCATCTTAACGGTGAAATCCGGCTACGAGGTAGCAATCGAAACGGCGTTGGGATTTGCTTTGCAGAACATTGTAGTAGAAAATGAATCTGCGGCAAAAGCGGCGATGGCGTTTCTGAGAGAAGAAAAAGCCGGCAGAGCTACTTTCCTTCCTCTGGATACCATGCGTCCTTCGCATTTTGATGCTTCCAAGTTAAGCGGAAGTGCAGTAAAAGCCAGCAGTCTAGTGGAGTACGATAGCCGCTATGAAAATGTGGTATCCAACCTATTAGGACGTATTGTGGTGGTGGATGACATCAATGAGGCATCGCGCGTAGCGCGAAGCTTGGATTACCGGAACCGAATTGTGACTGCAGACGGTCAGGTGATCAATGCGGGCGGCTCCTTTACCGGCGGCAGCGTATCGCGTTCGGCGGGCCTGTTTAGCCGGAAACAGGAAATCGCGGATTTAAAACAACGGCTGGCCGAGATGGAAAAGAAACGGGATACGGCACAGGAGCGCACGGATGCGGCAAAGGCTGAAGTGGACAAGTTATCTGCTGAATTGAACGCCACGGAGAGCGAAGCAATTACGGTAAGCGGTGACAAGATTCGCGGTGAAGTGGAAAGCAATCGAATTGCAACGGCGCTTTCACAAGCCGAAGCCGCAGCAGAACTGTTGAATGCTGAATGCGAAAAATTGGAAAGTCAGATTGCCCAAAGTAAGCAGCAAGAAATGGATGCCTCAGAAAAACTCATGCAGTTGCATGAGGATACAAAACATCTTGAGGCGGAACTGGAAACCATTGCAGGGTCGGACGATTCTTTTTTGAATACGCGTTCCAGGCTATCGGATGAATTGTCTGAAATCAAATTAAAAAAATTGGCTACCGAAAAAGATGTGGAAAGCCATCAAACTGCAATGAGTAATCTGGAGAGTCGCACGGGTGAAAGCGAAGAGCGTGTGCGTCAGCTCCGAGAGAACATTTCGCTTTTGCAAGCCCAGAATTTGCAGCGGGAAGAGCAAATGAGCGCCATGAAGCAGGAAGTAGCGCAAAGCCGTGAACAAATTGCTGAATTTGAGAAGGCCATTCAAAGTGCGTCCCAACAGCGTATTGAAAAAGAAGGCGAAATTACTCAGCAGAGCACTCGGCTGCGCAAGTTGACCGACGAAAGAGAAGCATTGGGCCGGGAAACTGCTCGACTGACGGAACAGAAAGAAGCAAAGGATTCAGAATACGAGCAGACGGTGTCCAAGCTCTGGGATGAATACGAGTTGGGCCTTTCTGAGGCACAGGCGCTGTGTGTGCCGTTTGAGAGTATTACAGAACTTCGACGTAACGTAACAGAAGTGCGTGGCAAAATTCGTGCACTCGGAAACGTAAACGTGGGAGCGATTGATGAATATGCAGAAGTCAGCAAACGCTATGAGTTTTTGCGTGACCAGGTGGCAGATGTAGAGAAAAGCAAGGCGGAACTTTTGCGCATGATCACAGGCCTTTCGGAGGAGATGCGCGTGATGTTTAGCGAAAGCTTTGCATTGATCAATCGAAATTTTGCGCGTATTTTTACGGAATTGTTTGGCGGCGGTACAGCGCGGCTATATCTAGAAGATGAGGCAGACGTGCTGGAGAGCGGAATCGGTATTGAGGTCTCTCCGCCGGGTAAAATCATTAAAAATTTGTCTGCATTGTCCGGCGGCGAACAGGCACTGGTGGCGATTTCCATTTATTTTGCGATTTTGGCGGTTAATCCGGCTCCTTTCTGTGTGCTAGATGAGATTGAAGCAGCACTGGATGATGTGAATGTCACACGTTACGCACAATATTTACGTCGTATTTGCGATGAGACACAGTTCATTGTAATCACGCATCGACGTGGTACTATGGAAGAGGCAGACGTTTTATATGGCGTGACCATGCAGGAGGACGGAGTATCTAAAATATTACGCCTCGATGTGAAAAATGTGGATGCGAGCTTGGTCTCCTGAATGAATTTTCACAAGAATGGAGTGTAAAACATGGGCTTTTTTGATAAATTGGGCGCCAGCCTGAAAAAAACCAGAGATTCGATTTTTGAGACCATTGGCAGTATGGTTACAGCCAGTGAGATCACTGAAGATATGTACGATGATCTGGAAGAGCAGTTGATTTTAGCGGACACGGGCGTAGATGTGGCTATGGACCTCGTGGAGCGTCTTCGCAAAAAGGTGCGCAGCGAGCATTTAAAAACAGGCGAACAGGCTTTGGCGGCGTTGAAAGAACTGATCCGTGACATGTTGGCCGCGGATGCAGAGATGGACTTGTCCGGAAAACCAGCGGTGATATTGGTAATTGGCGTCAATGGAGTTGGAAAAACTACGTCTATTGCAAAACTTGCGCATCTCTATCGGGAACAGGGCAAAAGCGTCCTGCTGGCGGCAGGAGATACCTTCCGTGCTGCGGCCGCTGAACAGCTAGGCGTTTGGGCCGAACGGGCCGGTGTCCCGATGGTGCGTCACAATGAGGGAGCAGATCCAGCGGCGGTTGTTTTTGATGCGGTGCAGTCTGCTGCGGCAAAGAAAATCGACATTGTCATTTGTGATACGGCAGGGCGGCTTCATAACAAGAAAAATTTGATGGCGGAACTATCTAAAATCAG
>NZ_CAUWGY010000105.1:0-6821 GCF_963558415.1 uncultured Ruthenibacterium sp.
TCTGTTTCATTTGCTCGCTCCCTTTGTTATGTCGTATCACACAATCATAGCATAACAAGCGCATAAAGAAAAGCCCGCGGAGCGCTCCGCAGGCTTTTTTGTAACATTTTTATTCCCGGATCCAGTTGGCCTGTTCCACGCCGGCCACGCCCCGCAACTCGCCGGCAAAGTCGGCGGCGGGCAGTTTGCGGGGCAAAAACACCGTGTATACGCACTCGCTGTGGCCCTGGCCCGCAAAGCTTGTCTGCAGCCGAAAGTGCAGCGTGCGCCCGGCCAGCGCTTTTTCCAACGCCGGCACGTCCAACGCGGTGCCCCGCACGATCAGCGTGCCCCGGCCCGAGCGCTGATTTGCCAGACGGAACGCGAACAGCACCGCCGCGATGAAGCACACCGACAGCCCCGACAGCACAAAGTTCTGGGTGCCCACCGAAAGCCCCGTCACCATGGACCAGAAGATGTACAGCGTGTCCCGGGCGTCCTTGACCGCCGTGCGGAAACGCACGATGGACAGCGCGCCCACCATGCCCAGAGAGATGACGATGTTGCTGCTGATCATGAGCATGATGACCGTGGTCAACAGCACCAGCACCACGTTGCCCACGTTGAAGCTCTGGCTGTACACCGTTGGCTCGGTGGTGAACCGGTAGGTCAGGTAGATGACCGCCGCCGCGGCCAGGGCTGCGCACAGCACCACCAGCACCAGCACCGGGGTCAGCTCCTCGCTGTTTTGGTAGAAAAATTCCAGGATCTCCTGTTTGTTCATGATTCAAAAACTCCTCTTCACAAAAGTTCGTGCAGCGCGCGGCATCGCTCGTACTTGCCCAGCGATAGCCTCGAGCGCTGATATCCCTTCAACAGCCGGCGCACAAAGGGCGCCAGGGTGCGGTCAAATTTCACTTCCAGCACCACCGTGCCCGGGTCCAAAAGCTCCCGCAGATTGTCGCGCTCCCAAAGACTGGGCAGCACGTCCGTGCCCCGCACATCAAAATCCAGCGTCACCCGGGTGTTGCGCACGCCCAGATACCAGGCCGAGCGCTGATACTCCACCAGCCCCGCCGGCCGGTAGCCCCGGCTGGCCAAAGCGTACAAAAACCGGGCGTCCTCGTCGTCCGCGTCCAAAAGCGAAGAAAAATCCCCCGCGCAGAAGGCCTCGCACTGGGCCCGGCTCACCCACACCGACGTCTTTTTCTGGTAGTCGCCCTGCTTTTGCTTGCACTCCAGCTTGGCCGCATCCCCGTCGCCGTACACCCGCAGCCGCAGTTTCTGCCTTGCAAACAGCCCGTCCACCTTGTCCAGATAGTCCCGGCTGTCCGGCGTGTCAAAGTATAAGCTGCGCACAAGATAACTGCCCGTGGGCCCGGCGTTGTGCGGGTCCGGCGGCAGTGCCGCATCCAGCGTGCAGCGCAACTGGGCTGCCTGGGCCTCGTTCAAAAGATACTTGTGCTCGAACCGGGTCACCACCAGATTCTGCATGCCCTTTTCCCCCCTTGTGAGCTCATTATACGGCATCCGGCCCCTTCGGGCAACAAAACCTTGGATTTTTCCCGCTTTTTTGATAAAATATGCCCAAAGAGAGGGGGGAGGCATTCCATGCGCATGGAAAAACAGCACCGGCTCATGGCTGCGCTGGGCTTTGCGGCGTGCTGCGCGGTCATCGCGGCCATCACGCTCGTGGGCGTGCGGCTGAAACTCACCCCCGCGGACCCGTACCTGGCCGGACGGGACTATCTTTCGGCCATTCACAGCACCTATCATCAAAAGGGCTCCTACACCGGAGACGTGCTGGAATCCTTTGTGCTCAAAAGCGGCAACAACGGGGACCTTTCCTTTGACGTGGAGGGCTATTTCGTGGACACGGACCTCTATCTGTTTTTGCCCCCGGGCGTGGACGCCACATCCCTGTGCGCCAGCTTCGTCACCGACGGGGGCGGCGTGCAGCTCAACGGCAAGTTCCTTTTCAGCGGGCTGAGCCGGGCGGATTACACAGGCGAGCCCACGCTTGTGTGCGGCGACACTTCCTACACTGTGTACATCCGGCGCACAAGCCTGCCCGTGGTCAGCTTCGAGACCTTTGACAGCGAGCCGGTCTATTCCAAGGAGCAGAAGGTCACCACCGTGTTCTCTTTGTACGACGAGACCGGTGCGCTCACCCTGTCCCAGACCGGGTCCGTGCGGGTGCGGGGCAACTCAACGGCCCAGTACCCCAAATTGCCCTACCATCTGGATTTGAGAGAGGACGCATCCCTTTTGGGCCTGCCCGCCTCGCGGGATTACGTGCTTTTGGCAAACTTTTCCGACTCGTCGCTTTTGCGCAACACCCTCACCCACACCATGGCCCGGGAGCTTTCCGTCGACGCGGTCATGGACAGCCGTTTTGTGGAATTGTACATGAACGGCCAGTACCAGGGCGTGTACGATTTGGGCACCCACGTGGGCGTGGAGACCGTGGGCCTTTCCGAAACGGGCTGGATCGCGGAGCTGGACGCCCGCACCGCAGGTACGCCGCTGTCCTGGCAAAGCCCTGTCTACGGCGTGCCCATCAAAATCAAGGACCTGGGCGAAAATGTGAGCGAAAAGACCGCCTGGAAGGCCATTCGCAGCATCGTCACCCGCATGGAGCAGGCGCTGGCAAGCCCGGATTTTTGCCAGGGCGGCAGACGCTACACCGATTTGATCGACGTGGATTCCTTTGCGGCCAATTACCTGCTCCAGGAACTGTCCAAAAACCGGGACTTCCACAACCCGTACAGCACTTTTTTGTATGAGAAAAACGGGGTGTTGTACATGGGCCCCGTGTGGGATATGGACCAGGGCTACGGCAACGCAGCCGAGCCCCAGTACACCAGCGCCGAGGGCCTGGTGCAGCAGGCGTTCTGGTTTGAGCGCATGGCCCAGGACCCGGTGTTCGTCGCGGCGGTGGAGAAAAAGCTGGAGGAGCTTGGGCCGTTTCTTGCGGATTTGGACGGCTGGCTCGCAGTGCAAAACCAGCTTTTGGACAACGCGGCCACCAACAATTTTATTCCTACGTACATCGGGCTCAACGACCGCATGAACACCCCCGCGGATTACTCCCACAAAGCCATGGCCCAGGAGTTGGGCGGCTGGGTGACGGGCCGGTCCCGGTGGCTTGAGGAAAACCTGCATCCGTCCTTGCAGGCGGGTGCGGTTTCTGATATAATAAATTAGTTATCAGCCTGTGAGCAGGCAGAGGATAGGAGAGGCAGCCATGAAAGAGCATTTCGATCCCTCTTACTCGTTCGTCGCCAACGAGGAAGAGATCCTGGATATGTGGGAAAAAGGCGACTTTTTCGGAAAACTGAAACAAAAGAATGCGAACGGACCCAAGTACCGGTTTATTGACGGGCCCATCACCGCCAACAACCCCATGGGCGTGCACCACGCCTGGGGCCGCACGTTGAAGGATACGTTCTTGCGCTACAAGGCCATGAACGGTTACCAGAGCCACTACCGCAACGGCTTTGACGGCCAGGGCCTGTGGGTCGAAGTCGAGGTGGAGAAGGAGCTGGGCTTCAAGACAAAGCGGGACATTGAGGACTACGGCCTTGATAAGTTCACCGACAAGTGCATCGAGCGCGTGGTCAAGTACAGCAATGTCATCAAGAACCAGTCCAAGCGCCTTGGCCAGTGGATGGACTGGGACAACAGCTACTATACTTATAAAGACAACAACATCACTTCCATCTGGGCGGTTCTGAAAAAGTGCGACGAGAACGGCTGGATCAAGCAGGTGTACAAACCCATGCCCTGGTGCCCCCGCTGCGGCACATCTCTGTCCGAGCACGAGATGAGCGGCAGCTACAAGGAAGTGGAGCACATCGCAGTGTTCTTCAAGGTCCCTCTGGTGGAAAAGGATGCGTACATGCTGGTGTGGACCACCACGCCCTGGACGCTGACCGCCAACGCGGCGCTGGCCGTGAACCCGGAGCTTGACTACGTGATGGCGAGCCTCGAGGGGGAAGAGCACCCCATCATCATGGGCCGCACCTATTTTGAAAACAAGTTTGCCAAAAAGGGCAAAGTGCTCGAGTCCTTCAAGGGTACGGATTTGGCAGGGCTGCACTACGAGACCTGCTTCCCCGAGCTTGAATTGCAAAAGAACACCGACCACCGCGTGGTTCTGTGGGACCAGGTGCAGGACGACGAGGGCTGCGGCGTGGTACACATTGCGCCGGGCTGCGGTGCCGAGGACTTTGAGCTGGGCAAACAAGAGGGCATCGACGTGCTCATCCCCATCGACGAGTACGGCGTTTTGCTGCCGAGCTGCGGCATGTTTGCAGGCAAGGGCGCCCAGGACGCCCGTGACGAGATTTTTGAAGAATTGAAAAAGCGCGGCAAGATGTTCTACACCCACACCATCCGCCACAGCTATCCGGTGTGCTGGCGCTGCAAGACCCAGGTGCTGTTCCGCTGCGTGAAGGAGTGGGCCATCGACGTGGAAGAGATCCGTCCGCGCCTGATCGCCAACGCAAACAAGGTCAAGTGGAACCCGCCCTATCAGGGCAAGCGCATGCTGGACTGGCTGACCAATATGTCCGACTGGAACATCTCCCGCAAGCGCTTCTACGGCCTGCCGCTGCCTTTCTATCCGTGCGAGTGCGGCAAGGTCACGGTCATCGGCTCGCTGGAAGAGCTGCGTGAAAAAGCCGTGGACAAGTCCAAGGTGGACGCGCTGCCCCATCTGCACCGTCCGTGGATCGACGAGGTGGAGATCACCTGCCCGTGCTGCGGCAAGCCCGTCAAGCGCGTGGAAGCCGTGGGCGACGTGTGGCTGGACGCGGGCATCGTGCCCTTCTCCACGCTGAAATATTTTGAGGACAAAGAGTACTGGAAGTCCTACTTCCCGGCAGAGTACGTGGTCGAGATGAAAGAGCAGGTCCGCCTGTGGTTCTACTCCATGCTGTTCATGAGCACGGTGCTGGTGGACGAGCCGCCTTACCAGCAGGT
Organism: uncultured Ruthenibacterium sp.; assembly: GCF_963558415.1. NCBI lineage: Bacteria > Bacillati > Bacillota > Clostridia > Eubacteriales > Oscillospiraceae > Ruthenibacterium > uncultured Ruthenibacterium sp. The sequence continues at coordinate 4,966 of NZ_CAUWGY010000105.1, forward strand.
CGGCACCCACGGCATGGTCACCGCCGAGGACGGCAGCCGCTTCTCCAAGACCGGCTTCATGATCAAATTCGACGAGGCGGCCAACGTCATCGGCGCCGACGCCTCCCGTTATCTGTTTGCATCAAGCCCCACCACCACCGACGTGCGCTTCGGCTACAATCTGGGCGACCAGGCAAAGCGCAAGCTGCTGGCCTTCTGGAACCTGTCCACCTTCTTCGCCACCTATGCGGAAGTGGACAAACCCTGCGTGGACGTTTCCAAGCTGGATGTATCGAAACTCAATCTGACCGACAAGTGGCTGGTCACCCTGGTGGACAACTTTGTGGCCAACGCCACCGCCGCTTATGAGAACTACTCCACCAAGGACGTGATGGACCAGTTCGAAAAAGTGGTCGACGACATCTCCAACTTCTACGTGCGCATCAACCGCCGCCGCTTCTGGAAGGAAGGGGACAGCGAGGACAAGAACACCGCTTATACGGTGATGCTGTACGCCATCCGCACCATCAGCCAGGTCATGGCTCCGGCCATCCCGTTCTTGACCGAGCACGTCTGGCAGGAAGTGGTGCGCCGGTATTCCAATGAATCCGCCGAGAGCGTGCACCTGAGCACATGGCCCAAGGTGCTGGCCGGTGTGGATGTGAACGATTCGGTGCTGACCCAGGTCCAGGAGGTGCGCGACATCATCTCTCTGGCGCTCAAACTGCGCAACGAAAAACAGGTGCGCATCCGTCAGCCGCTGCAAACGCTGTACGTGTGCGGCAAAGAGGGCAAAATCGCCCTGGCGCCCGAGCTTGAAAACGTGCTGGCAAGCGAAGTCAACGTCAAGGAGCTGGCGTTCTTAGAGGACACCAGCGCACTGGAGGACGCCTATGCGGTGCTGGACTTCAAAAAGGCCGGCGCAGTGCTGAAAGCGGACGTGAACCACGTGAAGAACCTGTTGGCGGGTCTTTCGGCCGAGGATATGCACGCCGTGGCCGCGGCGGTGCAGGCCGGCGGCGAAGTGCGTGTGCCGGGCTACGATGCGGCCCTCAGCGCAGAGATTTTTGCGCTCAAACACGCGCCCAAAGCGCATTTGGCCGTGGCCGAGGACGCGGGTGTCACCGTGGCGCTGGACATGACCATCACCGACGAGCTGTTTGCCGAAGGCTGCCTGCGCGACATTCTGCGTCAGTGCCAGGTGTTCCGCAAAGAGGCGGGCTTCGCGGTGTCCGACCGCATTTTCGTCCACTTTGAAGCGGGCGAAAAGCTGAGCGCCATCGTAAAGGCAAAACTCGCATATCTGGAGAGCGAATTGCTGGCAAAGGCCAGCGACGCGCCTCTGGCCGACCCGGACTACACCGGCAAGCTGGAAGTGGACGGCGAGACGGTCACTGTGCAGATGAAAAAACAATAAGCATCCTTTGGTCCGCGCGGCAAACGCCGCGCGGACTTTTGTTTTGCAGAAAAAAAGCGCCCTGCGGAAATTTTCCCGCAGGGCGCAAAACGTTTGTTTATCCGTTGTGCTTTTTCTTTTGGTTGTAAACGGCCAGAACCGCCAGTCCCAATCCCGATACGCACAATAACACCATCCACAGCACCGTGTTGGTGTTGTCGCCGGTCTGAGGCAGATTCGAGCTTGCGGTGTTCTGCGCAGCCTGGTAGTTCGGGTCGGCTGCACCGCACGCCGTGCACGCCCCGTTTTGGTAGTTGTGGGCAAGCTTTGCAGTGGCAACGCCCGGCTCAATGACCGCGCCGCAGACTTTGCAGACCTTGTCGCCGGTGTAGCCCATGGCCGTGCAGGTGGCAGCGCGAACGTTTTTCAGTTCGGTCTCGCCGTGTCCCTTGGCCAAAATCACCGTCTGCTCAAGAGAGAT
>NZ_CAUWGY010000106.1:0-6740 GCF_963558415.1 uncultured Ruthenibacterium sp.
AACCCGGCTGCAGCCTGTGCAGAAATTATGCAGCTTGTAAAGTTTGTACGTCAAAGTCATCAGCCGCCAAAGGTGAATTTTCTGTGGGGCTCCTTGGATTTTGTAGGTGTGGTGGAAAGTGCCACTGCGCAGTACACCATGTTTTCGCCTTCCGGTACACCGGTGAAAGCTCGGGTAACGTTGGTAATTGTAGGCGAGGAGCGCTCAGTAGTGCAACAGAGCACACAGCAACCGAATGAGTCACCGAACCGTACCAAGGAACGGACACTGGCACAGGGAGATCAACTTTGGATGATTGCAGGGCAGGAGTACGACGATCCGGCACAGTGGAAAGTGATTGCCAAGGCAAACGATATTTTGAATCCTCGCAAACTGGAAAAAGCAGTTGTGTTGAAAGTTCCGTCCATCAAATAGAGTTGCGCAGGAAGGAGAGAGTGCCATGGACCTGATGACGGCCAGCACCAGTTACCAGATGCTGAAAACAAAATATCAGGATTTTCGGGCACCTACTGTACGTGTGCGAGTGGACGGCACCGACATAACGGAAAATTTAAAAGCGCACCTTTCCAATGTTACGGCGGACTTAAGCTGCGGATATGCTGCATCGGGGATATCTTTTGATGTAATAGGTGAGTACGATTACGAGCAGTCCACTTTTTCTCAAAAGGGTGCGGCGAAAATCCTTCAATTGGGTGCCAAAGTGGAACTGGAGTTGGGATATATCCGTACGGAAACGGTGTTCAGCGGTTTGATAGCGGAAATCCGATACGAGTTTGAAGAGGACGATGCACCGTATATTCATGTGGAGTGCATGGATGCAAAATGTCTTTTGATGAAAATGCAGCGGCTTGAGATTCGGAGTGAAAAAAAGATTGCTCCGGTAGTAAATGCACTGCTGGGTCAGCAGCCCGTGAGCACCTATCTGACTGGGCGTACTGTTCAATTAACCGAGGATGAAAAAGAACCGCTGCAGTTCCACATGGATAGCGATTACGATTTTCTTGTTCGTCAGGCTCAGTACACCGGATGCGAATTTTTTATTTTTGCCGGCAAGGCCTACTTTCGCCAGCCGCCAAAGGCCTCTTCTCCGGTCATGACACTAGAACCTAAAATGGGTATTCGCCAGGCCAGCTTTTCACTGCGGGGGGCATCACTTGTCAAAAAAGTGACCGTGACCGGCGTGGATCCGACCAGTGATAAGCCGGTATCAGGCAGCGCATCGGCTTCGGGAAGCTTTGGAAAAGGAGCAGGTGCCAACCGGATGTTGACGGGTACCGAACGCACTTACTTCGACCCGCGAACGACCAGCGCCAAGGATGCCGTGGCCAGGGCCAAAGTGCTGATGGAAGGAGTCCAACAGCAATTTGGAGTTCTCACCTGTCAATGCATGGGATTGCCAGAACTTGTTCCGGGACGTTGGATCAAGATCGATGGTTTTATGGATGAGGCAAAAAAGAGCTTTTACATTACGGATGTCCGCCATGTGTATTCTGAAAGCGGATTTATTACGACTTTTGATGCGAGGATCAGTAGCCTATGAGTGAAATTACACAGCTTTTAGACGAAAATGGAACCTTTGGGCAAGACCCTACCTTGCGTCAGTCACCTCTGTTCGTACAGGGAAAGGTGACCGATAACGGAGACAAAGAAAACGCAGGCATGGTAAAAGTAGAATTTTTGTCTTGGAAAAGCGGAAGCAATATCTGCCAATGGATGCCTGTGTTGCGCTCCTGTGCAGGCACAGATTATGGCTCCTACGTAATGCCGGAAGTGGGAGATGTGGTATTGGTGGGTTTTTTAGGCGCAGACATGCGTCGTCCTTTCGTACTGGGCACGTTGTATCCGGCTGGTGCCAAATATCCAGGCCAGTGCTTTACAGATAAAAATACGGTGAAGTCCTTTCGCACAAAAGGTGGTCACCAAGTGGTGCTTTCTGAAGAAAAGGATAAGGCTGTGTGCACCGTCACCACTCCGGGCGGCCTGAGTGTTTGTTTGGACGATGAAAAGCAGTGCATAACGTTGTCCGATAAAAATCAAAAAAATCTTTTGCGGCTGGACTGTAAAAACGGTGGAGCAGAACTGAATGCCGATTCCAAAATCGTTTTGAAAACAGGAAAATGTACCCTGACGCTGGATGGAAAAGGCGGCGAAATGAAGTTGGAATGTGATCGATTGACGGCTAAGGCAAGTCAACAGGTTCAGATTTCTGCCAATCAAATGCTTCAGCTTTCCGGCGGAATGCTCAAGGCGGAGGGAAAGCAAACCGTTCAGGTAAAGGGCAGTGCCATGACGGAAATTTCTGGCGGTATGGTAAAAATCAATTGATATCACAACCGTTTTTTTCTAAAAATGAGAGAAGGAGTCAAAAATGGCAGGCACAAGAGACTTTTTGGGCACAGGTTGGACTTTTCCACCCAGAGTGGATAGCGCGACTGGCCGTTTTAAAACCAGCAGCGAGGAGGAAAATATTCGCCAGTCGGTGCGAATTATTTTGACCACTCGTTGCGGAGAACGTGCCATGCGTCCGGACTTCGGGTGCAACCTGCATGATTATATATTTGAATTGCCTGACCAAGGCGCCCTGACTCGAATTCGGGCAGAAGTGGTGGAGGCGCTGACCCTGTGGGAACCGCGGATTTTGGACATCGGGGTAGAAGTGGATCTGGAACATTTGAATCAGGGGCAGGTATGGTTTAACGTGCACTATACAGTCCGCTCCACCAATAATCCTAACAATTTGGTGTTTCCTTACTATTTGTACGAAGGCATTGGGGATGAAATGTAACTGCAAGGGAGGTCACATAAATGGAACAGGGAAATACAGCGCTGCGCAAAAGGCTGGAGGCGCTGGCCCGGGCCTATGTGCCCCAGTGGCATTTTGATCCGGATGATCCAGATGTAGGCAGTGTGGCTGCACTGCTGCTGGAAGATATGGTGGCCGATAGTGAAAAACGATTTGAAGATATTTTGCGGCTACACAAGATTCACTATTTAAACCTTTTTGATCGGTTGCGGCCAGATATTTCGGCTCCTGCCCGCAGTTATGTGTGTTTTCAACCAGTGGCCGGGTCCGGTGAACCGGTGTACGTTCCAAAAGGCACCGAACTTTTAGCGGACAGCGAAGACGGAGAACCGTCGTTGACATTTGAAACCACTGAAAGCATCACTGTCAGTGAAGCACGGCTCAATACCATTGTTTCAGTGGAACAATCAACAGATCGGATTGTTACCGTTCTGGACGGAGATGATGCGGCACGCTGTGTTTTCACTCCGTTTGACCCCGTACCGGACAGCGAGTCACATCACATTTTCACGTTGGCATTTGACCGTGGCCTTGCCGAGTTGGATGAAGGTGAATTGGGGCTGAAGGTGATTACCCCTGACCCGGAACAGGCACAGGCGGCTGCCACACGTTTGACGGACCCTTCGGTTGTCTTTTTCATACCTGAAGTTGAAGGAGAATACATCTTGTCCTCACCCCGGCTTGAAAAAGATACACTTTGGTTTTCGGTAGCTTCGAAACAGTTCTTGCCGGTGGAGTTTGACGGCGTATCCAGATATCTTTTGTGTGCTCGGGCCAATGCACCCATCGATTTAAGTTTGTCCGGTGCAGTACTTACATTTTCTCGCAGCAACATTGTGCCTCAGGATGTGCGTTGCGGTGGCGTGATGCAAACACCGGGACATTTTTATCCGTTTGGAAGTCCGCTGGAGTTATATGGAGAATGCGGAATAGAGTGTCCGGCTGTATTCGACCGGCCAGGTGCCACCATAACGATGGAATTCGATTTGAATTTTGAGACATTGGAGCAGAAGCTGCCGGAAGTAGAGATTGAAGTAGACTATAAAGTCATCATGAAAAAGACCGTGCAGGCGCCCCGTCCTGAGACAAGAGATGTACAACCGGACTATGTGCTGGTGGAGTATCTGAGCACGCGAGGGTGGAAGCGCCTTTTGGCGGATGAGCATGTTGCGCTTTTATTTAATGGATCGGCTCAAGGCCATGTAAAACTGGATTTTATCTGTCCTGCGGATTTTTTGCCATCCGGAGAACTGGCGGGAGATTATCGGTTGCGATTTCGGTTGATGCGTGCGGACGGATTGTATCAGCTTCCCTGCCGGCAGCACATTCCTGTGATGAGCGGTTTGCATTTTTCGTATCGTTATGAAGACAATCCTTTAAAACCCTGTCAGGCCCAAACAGTAAATAATTTTGTATCTCAGGATTTGCTTTTGGCTTGGGGCAAAGGGAAAAGCACGCCATTGTTTTTTACAAATGAGCGGCGAGGAGCCTGTTTGTATTTTGGATTTGATGAATCGCCTCAGGGAAGTCCTCTCAGTCTGTATTTTGAAGTGGAGAACAACGAGGACCTGCCTTTGGACTATTCGGTAGAATATCTATCGCCTATGGGATTTGCTCCGGTTCAGGTCCAAGATGGAACAGGCGGGCTTTTGTATTCTGGCACACTGTTGGCGTTGGTTCCAGCCGATGCGGCCAGGAGTACGCTGTATGGAAAAAATCGCTACTGGCTGCGTTTGGTCTGTAGGGATGATTTGGCTATGCGTCCCGGAATGCCTCTTGTGCGGGGCATCATTATGAACATGGTTCCGGTAGAAAATCGCAAAACTCGAATCGAAGAATTTTATGTGGACGATCTCAGTGCACCGGTCCGGTTCCAACTAGGGGAAAAGCCGGTTTTGTCCGCCCGTGTTTATGTAAACGAGATGCAGGAGGACCGGCCGGATGAAGATCACTGGGTTTTGTGGCAACGCCGAAAATATGCGGCTCAACGAGGACGGTTTTATGAACTGGACAGTGCCGAAGGTGCGGTGACATTTGATCGGCATACTTTTTCGGTTTATGTCCCGCCCCAGGGAGCTGCATCGGTTCGGGTGGAATATCAGAGTTATCAGGGAAAGCAGGGAAATATCCCGCAGGGTTCCATCCATACGATGGCCGCTCCGATTCGGCACATTGCACACTTGTCCAATCCGCTGGCTGCCTATGGTGGAACGGAGGATCAGGATGAGACAGCCGCTGCAAAGTTGGTCTCCAATCTTTTGCGTACGCGTGGACGTGCGGTCAGTGAACGGGACTACTTTGATATTATTTCGCAGCTAGGGTGCGGAGTGCGCCAAATCAAATGTTGCGCAGGGAAGAATCGGCAGGGAGCCGATGCGCCAGATACCATTACGGTGGCGCTGTTGATTGACGAGTACGAAAAGGGCAGTCATATTTTTTCTACGGTCAAGGATACTGTGCGTCACGCGCTTACCGCTGAGAGCGGCATTTTGCCTTTGGGAAAGACATTGGTGTTGTGCCAACCGCGATTTGTTCGTTTTTCTGTACGTATTTGGGTGCGCTGCACCGCTATGGAAAGCGTATATGAAGTACAACGTCGCACCAATGATAACATCCGCCGTTTCCTAGACCCTCTGGCGGGTGGATTTGACGGCCGTGGTTGGAAAATCGGTGTGTTGCCGACGGCAGGCCAGCTACTGGCTTTTGTAAAAATGAAAGATCCGGATTTGCGTGTGGAGCGAATGGCGTTGGTGGCATGTGCGGGTGGCCGCGAATATGCCGTGGATAACGAGTTTCCGGAGCGGATAAAAGATCCATTTGCTATGGCTGTGAACGGAGAACACACTGTGTACGTGGATTTGGATTAAATTTATGCTGTGCGGTTGCAATCCGCCGGCAATTTCCGGAGGTGTCTTATGCTGCAAGTGCCACGCCTGGACGGCGATGATTATAAATCTATTTTTGAGCGTGCGAAAGCACGCATCCCAACATTGACCGATGAGTGGACCAATTTCAATGCTGCGGATCCTGGCATTACCACGCTGGAAACTTTTGCATGGCTGTTTGATACATTGCATTATTATATGAATGCCTCAGGGGAAGTACATCGTTTGCGATATTTCAAACTGTTGGGGATTCAGCCTGTGCACAGAGCGGCAGAATGCGTTTTGGCGTTGGAAGGTTCGGCTGAAATAGATGTTCCCAAAGGAGCGCGCATTTGGGCAGAAGATATTCCCTTTGAGACGCAAGAAGCCTTTCATGGGCCAGCCAATTCTTTAATCGCGGTCTATTTGGAACAGAACGGCTGTCTTGTGAATCAGACCGATCGGGCCGGTGTGGACGGTGGATTTGCGCCCTTATTTTCTCCGGACAGTGCGAAAGGGTCGTGTTTGTATCTTGGGTTTGCACAGCCATTGGTTGGCAAAGTACGGTTGTATTTGGAACTTGAAGAACAAGGACGCACTCCCTTTGATGAAAGGTTTTCTTTGGCGAAGCTGGTTTGGGAAGTCTTCGATGAAGGTTGGCATCCTGTCCAGATAGAAAACGATGAAACCTGCGGCTTTTTGCGCAGCGGATTTTTGAAATTTTCTACACAGCGCACATCGGGTCATCCACAAAATTTGGTGCCCGGCTATTATTTGCGTTGCCGCCTTGAAGAAAATCACTACGATCTAACGCCTCGGCTCGGGCGGGTTTTGCCCTGTTGTGTGCACGCTTTACAGGTGCAAACTTGGGCTCGTACAGAAGAATTCGTCAGTGATGGCGGCAAGGTGTTGGAACCGGATTTTTTTGTTGCAGAAAATACATTGGTTGCTGTATTTGTTCGGCATGCGGATCACCAAGAGTATGTTCAGTGGTGTGGATTCAGCCCATCTCCGATGGATCTTGCCTTTGTAAAAATGTCTGAAAAGGCCGGCAGAGCGAACATATATTTTAA
>NZ_CAUWGY010000107.1:0-6528 GCF_963558415.1 uncultured Ruthenibacterium sp.
CCATTTTAACGGCCTCAATCGTCCTACAAAAGGACATATCTACATTGGTGGCGAAGATTTGTGGGCCGATCCTTCCGACATTCGGAGATTTCGTTTTCTGGTAGGATTGGTGTTTCAGTATCCAGAGTATCAATTGTTTGAAGAGACTGTCTATAAGGATATTGCCTATGGCCCGCGCAATATGGGCCTGAGTGAAGAAGAAATCGATCAGCGTGTGCGTCGAGCTGCGGAGTTCTGCGGTTTGTCACAGGCCTCTTTGCAAAAGAGCCCCTTTGAGTTGTCTGGCGGCCAAAAGCGTCGGGTGGCTATCGCAGGTGTGCTGGCAATGGAACCGAAGCTTCTGGTGTTGGACGAGCCTGCCGCGGGCCTGGATCCGGAGGGCCGCGACACGATTTTGGGGCAGATCAAGGCCTGGCATAAACAGACAGGTTCCACCACCATTCTGGTCAGCCACTCTATGGAAGATACTGCAAAATATGCAGACCGGGTGTTGGTTTTAAACGCAGGGAAAGTCGCCATGTATGACGAGACAGCCAAGGTGTTCGCGCGCGCTCCTGAACTTCTCGAGTTGGGACTTTCTGTTCCGGAAGTGACCAAGGTGTTTTTACAGCTTCGTCAATGGGGACTGGACATTCCCACAGATGTATATACGGTACCCTATGCGGTGAAAACCATTCTGGCCGCAAAGGAGGGGATGTAATGCTGCGGGATATTACCATAGGTCAACACTTTCCGGGCGATTCCGCTTTGCATAATATGGATCCCCGTGCAAAGCTGGTCCTTACGCTGATCTATATCATTATGTTGTTTGTGGCCTCCAATCCCATCGGATTAGGCATTTCCATTGTGATGGTTTTGGGTTTGTATTTATTGGCGAAGATTCCTCTTCGGCTGATTGGTAAGAGTCTCAAGCCGATAGTTCCCATTATTTTGTTTACGGCGGTACTCAACGTTTTCTTTGTCACAGGCGATTCCGAACCGGTGTTTGAACTTGGCTTTTTGCACATCTATTGGGAAGGTATTAACTATGCCTTGCTGATTGTGGTTCGAATTCTTTGCATCATTGCAGGAACAAGTCTTTTGACATATACGACAAGTCCGATTGTGTTAACTGCTGCCATTGAGCAGCTCCTTCGTCCTTTGGCGAAGCTGAAATTTCCGGTTCACGAGTTGGCAATGATGATGACGATTGCGCTGCGGTTTATTCCGCTTTTGATTGAGGAAACGGAAAAGATCATGAATGCGCAAAAGGCACGTGGAGCGCAATTGGATTCCGGACCGCTTATGCAGCGGGTGAAGGCGCTCATCCCGGTATTGATTCCTTTGTTTATTTCTGCATTTCGCCGTGCAGATGAGTTGGCGATGGCGATGGAGTGCCGTTGTTATCATGGCGGTGAGGGGCGTACACGGCTGAAGGAATTGCACATGTCCGGGAAAGATATGTGGCTTACCGCGATTGCCATTGGCGTGTTTGTGCTTATGGGATTGACAAATTTGTTTTGGAAGTAGGCTGTTTCCATGAAGGTTTTGATTACTCTTCGTTACATCGGAACGAATTATCACGGCTTTCAGGTGCAGAAAAACGCACTGAGCGTTTGTGAAGTGCTTCAGGATGCTTTGGAGCATCTGTATGGAATCCGCCCGCCGGTCAAAGGGTGTTCCCGTACAGATGCAGGTGTTCATGCACTGGGCTATTGCGTAAGCTATATACAGCCCAAGGCCATTGATCCCTATAAATTGCCATTGGCAATCAATCGCTTTTTACCGGCGGATATCCGCGTGTGCAGTGCCCGGCAGGTGCCGGATGATTTTCATGCAAGATATTCTTCTATCAGCAAAGAATATCTTTATCGGCTTCACAACAGTGCGATTGACGACCCATTTGAAATGCCCTATGCGTGGCGTTTGGCTACACCGCTGAACGTGAATGAAATGGCGCGAGCGGCTCAGATGGTGGTGGGTACCCATGATTTCCGTGCGTTTATGAGTGCGGGTAGCGATATGGAGGATACTGTGCGGACAGTGCAGTTTTTTCATGTTACACGCAGCGGAGAAGACATTTTGTTTCATATTTGTGCAGATGGATATTTGTACAATATGGTTCGCATTTTGGTGGGAACTTTGGTAGAAGTAGGCGCAGGACGCATGGTTGCGGAGAAAATGGCAGACGTACTCAAGAGTGGAAACCGTAGCCTTGCGGGTGATACGGTGCCGGCAAAGGGTCTGTTTCTTTACAAAGTGCATTACCCCGATGAAGGGAAGAAAAAAGAGTTATGAGTTTTTTTTCGCGCGGATCGAAGCGGCGTGCTTCGAATGAGATCCGCGAAGAGGATTTTCAGCGTTTTGAGGATGTGCCGGAACTCGATTTGACGGAACCGGAAAAAGAGATCAGTGCCGTTGAACGAGGAAAATTGGTGCGCCTGGAACGCATTCAAAAAAAACGCCGCGCCCGGAGAATTCGAATCACAGTAGTATGTACCGTTCTTTTGACGGGAATATTGGTGTATTTTACTGGATTATACGGCGCCTCGCTGGCGCTGTTGGGCGATACGGTGGATTCCATTCGAATCGCTTTGACACCGGGCCCGGGATTTCCTGTTCAAGCAAGTATACCTGGCTATGTGGAAAGTTGTCCTTTGGCCGGAGGGTTTGTGGCTGTGGGAGAACAGGATTTGGTCATTTATTCAGCCAATGGAAATAAGGTGCGTAGTTTACAGCATGGTTTTGCCAATCCTTGTATTACGGCGGGCAATACGCGCGTATGTATCTATGACCGGGCGAGTACGCAACTGAGAGTTGAAAATCGAAGTCAGACGCTGTATGAGACAAAGATGGATCAGGCCATTTTCTTGTGTGCCATGAGTCCCAACGGAACTCTGGCAGTGTTTACAGATGGTGGTCTTAAAATATATGATCCCATGTTCAACAATATTTTGGAATTTAAAACCGATGATCTGCCTACCGCTATGGCCTTTTCGGATGACAACCGAAATTTCGCGGTTGCCTGTCCTAGAGCGCAGAATGGCGCGTTAGGAAGCGTCATTTATCTGTTGAATACGGACATGGAAGATTACAGTCAGGCCGTTACCGTACAGGTAAGCGATGGGTTGCCATTAAAAGTTGAATATTTGGATCGACAAAATGTATTGGTGGTTTATGATCATTTTGCTGCAGTTTACTCTGTCAGCGATGGAACACAAAGAGCTCGTTATGATTTTGGAGCCAATCAGCTCCAGAGTGCGACAGTCAGCGGAAAAAATACCATTTTGCTGTTTGGCGATGGTGAGCACAGCGAATTGACAAAATTCGTAGTCCTGGATATGGATATGGCAACCATTGGACAGGCGGATGTTCAAGTTAGAGCAAATAGCATTTTTGCAAGTCGTTTGGGGGTTTATGTACTCACCAATACAGAAATTTATTGTTATGCATTGGACGGAAGTTTTGAGAGGTGTCTTGAGCCTGGGTCAAAGCCTTTGGCGGTCATTGACGCGGACCGTCTGCTCATTCTTACACAAGATCAGATTTTGGATTTGAATGCGCAGCAAAGCGAAACTTCTGCGGATTCATCTCTCAATCAGGCGGATGAATCCACTTCGTTGGCTTCATAGAAAGGAAGGGCAAATATGACGTTTACTCCCGCATTTATTTTGGATATTGCATTGATTGTGGTCATTGTAGCAACAGTGATCCATTATGCACGCAAAGGCTTTGTGGCTGGTATTATTGATTTAGTGGGAAACCTTTTCTCCATTGCTTTGGCATGGTTTGTCTCTGGAAAGGTTTCTCCTACGGTGTTTGAAAACTTTTTCAAATCGGGTTTAATTGAAAAAACGACGCAGACACTTCAGCAGGGCTCCTTTGATTTGGAGAGCATTTTGGGTGGATTGGAAGGTCTGGTGCCCCAATCCATGATGGATAGCATTTTGGCAAGCGCGGACAGCGTTTTAAACAGTCAGGCACCTAATATGGCACAGCAGGTAGTGGAACAGATTATCTCTCCGCTGGTTGTTCCTCTGATCACGGTGGTATTGTTCTTTGCCACCTTCGTGCTGTGCAGATTGGTAGTGGCCTTCTTGGTTGCTGTGCTTACCAATCTAAACAAAGTGCCGCTTCTTGGAAGCTTTAACCGCGCTTTGGGCGTGGTTGCTGGCCTGGTGGGCGGTGTGATCAATGCGCTGCTGATTCTTTGCATGATTTGGGCGATTATTGTGATCACCAGCAACAATTTGCCGGTTTTAAATGATTCGGCACTTTCTGGAAGTTATTTTTATTCGTTTTTTTCGGTATACAATCCCTTTATGAGTGCTTAAACATGGAAAGGAATAGTTGGAACGATGCTTTGTGTAAGGTGTAAAAAGCGTCCGGCCATTGTTTTTATTCAGAAAATGGAGGCTGGACAGGCGAAGGCAGAGGGATATTGCCTGAGCTGTGCCCGTGAGTTGGGTATTAAACCGGTAGATGATTTGATGAAGCAATTCGGGATCAGTGAACAGGATCTTGAAAATATGGAAGAACGTTTTGCCGGGATGATGGAAAATGGCGATATGGATCCTTCTGCAATGATGCAGCAGATGATGGGGATTTCTCCCGATGAGATGGAGCAGCAGGGGGAAGACGCGGATGAGGATTCCGAAAACTTCACTCCCGGTGGGGCGGGTACGTTTCCCTTTGGTATTTTCAGTAACCGCAAAGAGCAGTCAGAGGACGGAGAAGAAAAGAAAAATCCGCGTGCTCGGGAAAAAGGGAAAAAACGTAAGTTCCTTGATAACTACTGCGAGAATTTGACTCAAAAGGCTCGTGATGGAAAAGTAGATCGCATCATTGGGCGCGATCGAGAGATTTATCGGACCATTCAGATTTTGTCTCGTCGTCAAAAAAACAATCCCTGTTTGATTGGTGAGGCCGGTGTTGGAAAGACGGCCATTGCTGAGGGAATCGCTCTTCGCATTGCGCAGGGAAATGTGCCTGCCCTTTTGAAGGATAAAGAAGTTTATCTTTTGGATATGACAAGTTTGGTAGCAGGCACTCAGTTTCGCGGCCAATTTGAAAGCCGAGTAAAAGGTTTGATCGGTGAAGTCAAAGCGGCGGGCAATGTGATCTTGTTTATTGACGAGATTCATAACATTACCGGCGCGGGAGATTCCGAGGGGGCAATGAATGCTGCCAATATTTTGAAACCCGCTCTCAGCAGAGGCGAGATTCAGGTTATCGGTGCAACGACCTTTGCGGAATACCGTAAATATATTGAAAAGGACCAGGCTCTGGAACGTCGTTTCCAGCCGGTCAAAGTTGAAGAACCGTCCATTGCGGATGCCACAGCTGTGATTGCTGGCGTGAAAGAATATTATGAAAACCATCATCATGTAAAGGTGTCGGATGCGATCGTCCACAGCACAGTCGTCTTGTCTGAAAGATATATTACCGATCGCTTTTTGCCGGATAAGGCAATTGACCTTTTGGATGAGTCTTGTGCCTGTTGTAGTTTGCGCCATCCCGAGATTACAGAATGGGTGGAAAAAGAGAAAAAACTGGCGCAGTTAAAAGAGCAAGAACAGCAGGCAGAACAGGCAAAAGAGGGGCCTGACTATGAGGCCATTGCCCGTTTGCAGTATGAGATTCAGCAGCTCGAACAGGAACTTCCTGCCATGCGTGAAACAGTGGATAAAATTCAAGTAACCATGGAGGACGTGGCGAAAGTTATCGAATTATGGACTGGAATACCTGCTGCCAAAGTAAAGGAGACGGAGTATTCTAAATTAGCTAGCCTTGAGCAAGTTTTGAATGAAAAGATTATTGGACAGCAAGAGGCGGTTCATTTGGTGGCTAGCGCCGTAAAGCGCAGTCGTGCAGATATTTCGGCACGCAGACGCCCGGCCAGTTTTATATTTGTAGGACCGACGGGTGTAGGAAAAACCGAATTGGTCAAGCAATTGGCCATGCAGTTATTTGATACGGTTGATCCGTTGATTCGTTTGGATATGTCTGAATTTATGGAGAAACATACCGTTTCACGTCTGATCGGATCGCCGCCGGGTTACGTCGGGTATGATGAAGCGGGGCAGCTCACCGAAAAGGTTCGGCGCAAGCCTTACAGTGTGGTTTTGTTTGATGAAATCGAAAAAGCGCATCCGGATGTGATGAATATACTGCTTCAAATTCTGGATGAGGGAAAAATCAACGATGCACAGGGACGTACGGTCAATTTTGAAAATACTGTGATAGCGATGACCTCCAATGCAGGTTCTTCGGATAAGGTAGGAGAGACCGGCTTCAATAAGACTGCAGAGGAAATGAGTAAAAATAAGGCTATGAAAGCATTGGGCGAATTTTTACGTCCGGAGTTTTTGAGCCGTGTAGATGAGATCATCGTCTTTAAACCGCTTGGTGCTGCCGAACTGCATCGTATTGCGGCTTTGATGCTGAATGAGTATAAGGCACCATTGGCTGCGAAGGGAATTGAGCTTTCGTGGACGGAGGCCGCTTTGGAGAAGCTGTGTCAAAAAGCAGAAGGCGGAAAGTTTGGAG
>NZ_CAUWGY010000108.1:0-6322 GCF_963558415.1 uncultured Ruthenibacterium sp.
AGTGTGCCATGAACGCTGGATTAGACTGCGCCATTGGTGATTTCGTATACGAGTTCGACGTAGTGGATCTCTCTTGGCCGCAGGAGATGTTGGAGAAAGCCTATATCATGGCTCTTTCAGAGAACAAAGACATCGTTTCAGCGGCTCCTGTCGGTGGAAAGAGTAAGTGGACCAGCCGTTTGTTCTACGACTTCTTTAACTACTGTACCCAGGGCATACATTCTTTGCGAAGTGAAGCATTTCGTCTTTTAAGTCGCAGGGCCATTAACCAGGTTCACGCCATCAGCAATCATCTGCCCTATCGGAAAGCAGCCTATGCGTTTAGTGGCTTGGCCTACGGCGTTTTGGAATATCAAGGAAGCTCCATAGAGTCTGTGCAGCGGCGGCGCTTCGGTCAGGCGGTAGACTCACTGGTTTTATATACCGATATGGGCTACCGGGTCAGTCTTACAATCGCCGGGGTGATGTTGTTGCTGACTTTTGCAGAACTGGTGTACACGCTGGCCATCTACATAGGCGGTCGCCCGGTCAGTGGCTGGACCACCACGATGCTGGTAATGACGGGCAGCTTTTTCGGTTTGTTTTGCATTCTGACCATTATCATCAAATATCTTGCCCTTTTGACCGATCTTCTCTTTAAGCAAAAGAGATATCTCGTGGAATCGGTGGAAAAGTTGCCCACGGGTAGCTTTACGGAGGCCAAATGAGATGAAATGGATTCACCAAATACGGCAAAACGACCTCAGTAAAAAATGGTTTTGGATCGCTGTATTGAGCCTGACTCTGTTACGATTGGCGATGGTCACATTTCAAATGGGATACTATACCCCTGACCTGGCTCCACTGGACGATACACTATTGTACAACATGGCGGTGTCCATCACTCAGGGTGAGTGGCTAGGTGAGTACGGATGGCTCACTTTATCTAAACATAGCTTCTTTGCTCTTTGGCTGGCAGTGATGCATTGGCTGCACATCCCTTATCTGATAGGTGGACAGATGCTATATGCCGGTGCATGTGCGGCTATGGTGGGAGCCTTTGCGCCTGTTTTGCAAAAGAATAAAAGCCGCCTGATTTTTTATAGTGTGATGTTGTATAATCCTGCGGCGGTAGGGGCCTTTACACTGAGAGTCTATCGCGACAATATTTTTCCTGCGCTGTGCTTGTTGGTTTTTGCAGGCATTGCGGGTTTCGTGCTGCGGTGTACTCAAAAATGGACGTTATCCTGGTTGCTGTTGTGTGGGATAGGTATGGGCATGGTGTGGCTGTGTCGAGAAGATGGTATTTGGGTAATACCTTTCGTGGCCGCCGCTGCCGTGATTGCTGTATGGCGGTTAGTCATCAGCACACTTTCTACCTTTAAAAAGGCTGTCAGAATGGTTCTTTTGCTTTTACCAGCGGCGGTATTTGCGCTGTGCCTGATGAGCTGGGCCGCAATGAATAATTTGTATTATGGGCGCTTTGTGGTCAGCGATTTTACTTCGTCGGATTTTGCACAGGCATACGGGGCACTGACTCGGGTGAAAGCGGGCCAGGAAAAACAGACTGGTTTGATTCAGATTCCGCTTACAAAACAGGGGCGGCAGGCCTTATATGAGGCGGGGGCAGAAAGCTTTTCCGAATTGCAGCCTTGGCTGGAAGATCCCAGCTTTCAAAATGGATACGCCAACCTAGAAACTGGCGAATACCCTGCGGGAGCTTTTTATTGGGCGCTGCGCCGAGCCGCCCAAGAGGCAGGTCACTATGATACTGCCCAGGAGGCAAAAGAATACTTTTTGACCATGGCACGGGAGGTTAATACTTTGTGCGATTCCGGGGTGCTGGAGGCCTATCCACCTCGCAGTGGCACTACGCCCCGCATTACTGCGCGGTATGTCCTTCCTGTTGTGAAAGAAGGATTGTACAGTTTGTGGTTCTGTGCCACTATGCAGGATGTGGAGCCTTATATGGACAGCATCAGCATTGGTCGCTGGGAGGACCAGATTGCCCCTATGGAGGAATTCCTATACACCAAGTCCAATCTTGCTTGTAAAGAGGGAAGCGACGAGCCGTATTATGCTCCCCGTCAGGAGCTTGTGTTCGGAGGGCTGAAAGTGGTGCAGATGCTTTACCGCTTTTTGCTGCCATTGGCCATTCTGGGAGCAGCGATTCGTTTATGCCGGTGTGCTCGCAGTGTGTTTTTGCCCCAGATGGACACCCAATGGAAAGCCGCTTGGATCGCTGTATGGGGATTGTTCGCTATGGCGGTGTTGCGGAGTATGATGGTCGCATTCATGGAGGTGGCCAGCTTTGGAATTGGTACCTCCGCAATGTATCTGTCTACTGTGCATCCTCTGCTTTTGGCTGCGTCGCTGCTCGCTTTACTGTTGCCCTGGCCGTCGGCCACAAAGAATTCGCCTGCCGATTGTTGATATAGGAAAAATTGCGCCTACCTGTTGAATTTCTCTAGAATCACCGCAAGGAGAGAAGTTTCCATCACTGTATCGGTTGTAGTAACTGCAGTGCTTTGTGCCGGAGCAACGTATTTGATGATATTTACCGTATACTGGGAAGTAGTAACGTGATATGTCAGCGTGACGATGCTGTCCCAGTGCGCAATTTTTAAAATGTGATGCTTTAAAAGTCGCTGGTATCCCAGAGCCCCGGCAGGCGAGGAAACTGTCACATTTAGAACAAAGTCTGTGACAAAGTGGAGTTTTTTCAAACTGTCCCATCCCTTGCCAGATATGATATAATTATATTGTAAATATAGTGCGCCCCGCTGCAGAGCAATATGCAGCGGGGCGTGTTCACGACACGATTAGGGAGGACTGATACAATGAGTACTGCGCGCCATGAAAGAACTTTTTTCAACGGATTACGGACGGCGGCCTTGGCCTTGGCGCTGGCCTTAGCTTTGGTTGGCTGCGGTGCGAAACCGGTAGAAGTGGACCCCACAGCCTACCTGGCGGTGGAGTTCGCCGGCATGAGCGGAGAGGGTACCGCCAGTTGGGCATTTGACGGTGACGGCTTTGCTGCAGCTTGTGACGACGGTGTGAAGGATGCAACGGGACTTGCCGCCTGTGTGGATGGCAGCTTGGATGTGACTGAAGGCCTATCCAATGGCGATACAGTCACTTTTCACTGGAACTGTGACACTGATACGGCAGAAAAGGAACACAATGCCATCCTGGCTCCCGCGGATACTACCTTCACGGTGGAGGGGCTAGACGAGTGGGTGACCGCTCTGGACCAGATTGGTCAAGAAGACTGGGATGCCCTAGTGGCCGACGGCAAGACGGCTCTGAGTCAGCGGGAGGGCGACAGCATCACCGGGGCCGACTGCTTGGGCGGGTATATGCTGGTGCGCCAGGACTTCAGCAGTGAGATGGTGGAGACCCACAACATCCTCTACGTGGCCTACAAGGTGCAGGCTCAGTTGCCGGATGGCAGTTCGCTCGCTTACTACGCAGGCATCGGCTTCAGCGACCTCGTGCTCCACGGTGACGGCTCGGTTGAAGTGACGAGCGACCGCGGTTTTGCGGCTTATGGAAACATCGACGTTCTTGTGAATGGAGAGTATTACAACTTCACCGGTTTCGAGACGCTGGAGGACATGAACACAGAGTGCATTGACGGATATGCGGGAATGTACTCTGTGGAGTCCAACGTAGCAGAGGCGTGACCTTCGGACAAAAACCAAAAGAAAGGCGCCGTTCCCGGTAGGGAAAGGGCGCCTTTCTTTGTGTGGTGTTTGCGGGTTGGTTGTAGGCTTTCGCGCAACTTCCGCGACCGAGTTTCGTCCGCTTGCGGTAAAGGCAAAAAGACGCATCCGTGCAAAAACAGTGGGTATCGGTGAACGTTCAGCATTTCTTTACTGGAAACTGTGATAAATATAGTGATGCAGTCTATTATCGTCGGACGTTGCCGCGAACATAAGGGGGCCGGATACGCCGGCTAATCCTGCACGCAAGGTGAAGGGTTTGGAAATGGTTTTAGTCTGTCGCGTCATATGGAAGAATATACGTATATGTTTACTGGTAAGAGCGTGCCGGTAACCTTCCGGCCAAAGAAATATTTTGTCAGCGAAGTAATCGACTGGTTTGGTAGCGAAATTGTTTTTTTGATGAGACGAAAGATGAAGTGAGCGTCCAGGTGAAGGTAAACCAGTAGGCCATGCGCAAAGGGGCAATGCAGTATGCCGTGCACACAAAAATTCTTTCCCCGCAGTCGTTGGTGGAGCAGTCGAAAGGTGATCTGTACGAAGTGGCGTAGCAATATCAACTTTGATATAGGAGAAAAAATCATGGGAGAAAACTTTGACCAATTGGCAAAAGAAGCAGAGTCCGCAAAAACGCTCGAGGAGCTTTTTGGTTTGTGAAAACAGGCGCATGTGACGGAAGTCGAAGAAGAAAATTGGACATCTACTTGTCCGTTTCAGTCGGAAGATAAAGCTCGTAAAAACTTTACCTTGGATGGCCGTTTGGGTGACACACAGAAGGGCGATATACTCTTTATCTGCAAGGAATCCAACTTGAGCAGAGATATAAAGAATGGAGAAAAGCCCTTTTGGCTGAAAGAGGAAGTTCTATCGAATAAACCTTCCGTGTGCGATTCATCGACGGTAAAGAGCGCGAAGACCCATTATCGAAACTGCCTCAGGAAAACCTTGAGCGAGCTTCTTCAAAAGGGATATCCCGCGCCGAAGAACTTGGAAGACTGCGCCTATATGAATCTGAACAAGCACGGCGGGAACTCCACCTGTAATAAAACGGCGCTTGCTGCCTATATCACAAGGTACAAAACTTTTATTAAAAGAGAAATCAAGCTGTTGCAGTGTGATACGGTGGTTTTGTACAGTGCAAGTTCCTATGGAAAAAAGCAATGAAAGAGATCGAACATATTTTCCGCGACGCTGGTGTGAAAACAGTTGTGAAAATCAATTGTCACCCCAGTCGGTACAGTTGTAAAAAAATAGAAGATATGAAAATCAATGAGTAAGGATTAATAATTGTATAAAAATTTGCGGGCTGACCTAACATTTGAAGTCAAAAAAGGCAATCGGTTGTCAATTGTGGTAGCCTATTTCTTCATCTATGCGTTTCAAGAGCTGAAAATAGAGCTGGAAAGTATCGAAGAGTTTTGTTTTTACATATTCCACATTTACAACTGAAAAGGAGAAAAAGAAAAAATACTGTTACCAATGAAATCTGACCTTTAATACGGCTTAAAACAAACTTTGCGTCATGCTGAGCACTAAACTTTGCTGAATTGGTAGCTTTTATATCAATTGATTTATTGGTGTCCAAGGACATAATATTTTAACAGGTGGCGACAGCATGACACTTGAAAAACGGCAGGCAGGACAACGGGCCCGACGGAAAATCTATCGTGTAGTACGGTCACCAGTGTGGACCAAATATCCTGCGCACTAAAGTGAATACAAAGATAATGGGGACTGTCAGAAATCCTGACAGCCCCCATTTTATTGTGTAATACTTTTAATGAAACAAAAACACTCATAAAACACAGTCGGAATTATGAAATTTAAGAGACAGAGAGCTCAATTAATGGTACTTCCGGTATGATCCTGTGGGCCGATAAGGGCCTCCAAGGAATTCGCCGCAGCATTCATTTCCGATATATCTTTGTGCTTGAGTGCGCGCTTTGCGTTTTTAGCAGCTTCGTCAATTTTCTTTTTCTGCTCTTTATCCGCATGTTTTCGAACTTCTTCACTGCGATACAGCAGACTTTCCAGACGGTCCTTTATCTGCGCATCTGACTTGGCTCGGGCATCTTCTGATGCGTATTGCTGTGCTTCCCGAACTGCCCGGTCGATTTCCTCTCGGCTCATGTTGCTGGAACCCTGAATGGTAATTTCCTGTCGCTTTCCGGTATCTTTGTCCATGGCAGAAACGTTGACAATGCCGTTGGCGTCAATGGTAAAGGTGACCTCAATCTGCGGCACGCCTCGCGGCGCACGGCGGATTCCGTTGAGCCTGAATTTTCCGAGACTTTTATTCTGACGCGCCATGGACCGCTCGCCTTGAAGCACGTTGATTTCTACGGAAGACTGGAAGCTGGACGCTGTGGTAAAAATCTGGCTTTTCGTGATGGGAATAGAGGTGTTTCGATCGATGAGACGGGTGAAGACGCCACCCACTGTTTCAATGCCCAGTGAAAGCGGAGTGACGTCCAGAAGCAGCAGCCCTTTTACAGTACCTGCCAGAACGCCGCCCTGCAGACATGCTCCCAAAGCAACGCACTCATCCGGATTGATACCTTTAAAGGGTTCTTTCCCGATAAACGATTTGATTGCTTCCTGTACGGCAGGGATGCGGC
>NZ_CAUWGY010000109.1:0-6168 GCF_963558415.1 uncultured Ruthenibacterium sp.
ATTTCATGCGTAAAGTGTAAATTATTTCCCTGTCTACTTGACGGGGAGCACACCAAAATGTCCCGAAGCGAACTGAGTGAAGTTTGCGCCGACGAGTCCCAAAGTGCCGGGTTTGGGGAGGCTCCCCAACAAGCATTTTCGCGGGTCCTTCGGTCCTGTGAAAATGGCAAGTGTGTTCACACTTGCATTGCTTGCCGGTAGCGCGCACCCCTGAAAATAGCTTGAAAATCAAGGGTTTGCGCTTTGCGGGAGTTTGGACGCATAGCGGTCTGTTTGCAAGGTAAAATATCGTTATCATCTTATAAACGGAGGAGTTTTCAAAATGGATGAACGAACCTTGACCTTGGAGCAGATCATGGCGTATGGCGGCTATCTTCGGACGGAGGAGCGCGCCCCCGGCACCATTGAAAAGTACCTGCGGGACGCGAGGAGCTTTGCCGTCTGGCTGGACGGCGCGCCGGTCACAAAGGAGAATGCGACTGGCTGGAAGGAGCAGCTGCGCGCCCAGGGCTATGCCCCGGCCACCATCAATTCCATGCTGGCTGCCCTGAACAACCTGTTCCGGTTTCTCGGCTGGAACGAATGTCACATGAAGTTCCTCAAAATCCAGCGCAAGCTGTTTCGGGACACGGCGCGGGAGCTGACCCGCACGGAGTATGAACAGCTGATCCGCACCGCAGAAGCACAGGGCAAGCACCGGCTGGCGCTGCTGATGGAAACCATCTGCGCCACCGGCGTGCGGGTGTCCGAGGTAAAATATCTGACCGTAGAAGCGGCCAGAACCGGATGTGCGGAAATCTCCCTCAAAGGCAAGATCCGCACCATTCTCCTGCCGAACAAGCTGTGCCGCAAGCTGCTGAAATACGCCAAGAAACAAAAAATCGCTTCCGGCGAGATCTTTCTCACCAAAAGCGGAAAAGGGCTGTCCCGCCGCCAGATTTGGGCGGAGATGAAGCGGCTGTGCGCGGCGGCGGGCGTGGAGCCGTCCAAGGTGTTCCCCCACAATCTGCGCCATTTGTTCGCCACGGCGTTTTACCGAGCGTGTAAGGATATTGCAAAGCTAGCGGACGTGCTGGGGCACAGCTCCATTGAGACCACCCGCATCTATCTGGTCACAAGCGGCACGGAGCACCGCAAGCAGCTGGACCGATTGGGGTTGATTGTTTAGGCATCACACAATCAACATTTTGACTACTAAATATGCCAAATGAAGTGATGTCTGTTTACATATTATAAGAGAATATTACCACAGTTCCTTATATTTTTCAAGGCGTTTCCAGTTGTGTGGCACAAAAAACGAGGCCGGAAAACAAAAAAATTTTACGGCCTTAAATTCGTGCGCCCTAAACGCGGTTTGCCCCCCTGTCCAAAGTGGAAAAGGCACCAGTGAATAGCGGTGGGCAGGTCCTCAAACCCAGGTGCAGATCACAAAATGTTGATTCTGTTTGCTGATGTAAGGAGGGGGGATGCGCTTGCACCATTTGTATTCCCATGTCTGTGGAGACAGGCAAAGCATCAATTTCCTGTACAAGAAGGAGGAAAAAAGAACATGAAAAAAAGATTGTTGTCCCTGCTGATGGCGATGTGCCTGATGGCGACGATGGTTCCTGCGGCGTTTGCTGCGGACACCGACCAGCCCGATACCATCACCCTGCCGAATGGCGAGGTGCGGGAGATTCCGACGGTGGAGTTTCCGGATGCTCCGGCGACGCTGGCCGAGATTGACAGCTCTGAGGTTGTAACAATCGACAGCGTATCAAAGTTTTTTGAGATCAATAAGCAGCCTACGAACTGGTATTCCGGTAAAACTTTCGAGATTACTGCGGATCTGGACTTTACCAATAGTCCCGCGCCTGCGGAGTGGGACGGTTACATTAAGTATTTTTACGGGAATATGATCGGTAAGAAAGCGGACGGTTCCGCACCCGTCATTTCCGGTATCCCCAACAACTGCGCACTGATTTATGGTATCGTCGGTGGCAGCATTCAGAACTTGACCTTTGATCATAAGGTAGATAACAGTCCTAATGAAAACAATAAGGAAAAGGGGTCTGCTTCCTTTATCACCTTTATGCCCACCAGAATGACCGGTGCCACCCAGCATCTCACCATGAAGAATATCACGGTGACAGGCGATATTACTCTGACCGGTTCGGATCAGTCCAACTATTCGCCCTTTATTTACGCTGCGCCGAGCGCTGGTCTGACCATGGAGAATTGCACCAACGATGCGAAAATCACCGGCAGCATCTATGGCAGCGTGTTCCACGGCTATTATGCGCTGTTTGTGGGCGAGTCCGCTCCTTATCAGTTCATCAACTGCGTCAATAATGGTGATGTTACCTTGTTATATGCCGGTATGTTCTTCGGTAACTCTTCCAGCTTGGAGGGCAAGGTAGGACGTAATGAGCTGTATCTGACGATTGCTGATTGCGAAAATAATGGTAAGATTCGTGGTACTGCTGGTGCAAGATATTTTGCGGCTCCGGTGTCTGAGTTTGGCAGCGGCATGGATGCCGTAGAAGATATGATCAAGCCTTTGGCAGACGGCGAACAGAGAGCAGAGACTCAGTCTCCCTATGCAATCGAGCCGGTAGTGCTCGGAGAGAAGGGTGCCCTCTATGAAGGTCACAGTCTGGATGGGTTTAGTGCTACGCTGAACGGCTATGACATTACGGTGAATTGCCCCTCTGACGCTGTTGAGAAAGAATCTGGTGTAGCTTACTACATGACTTCTGTGAGCACCTACGTCAATGCGTGGGATAGCTTCCAGAATATGTTCAACGGAACTGATCGCGTCACCGTATCTCAGAAAATGGCTGTCAATGACATTCAGAATAACAGCTTCCAGCCCACTCTTAAAGCATACGGCTTTGCGGATGATGGTGTTGGAACATATAAACTCACAGTATCTGGAGAAGATAGCTATAGGGTTTATACTTATAATGATGGTCTTTACTACCGCATTTCTAATGAAGCGGATGACAATGGATTTGCTAACTTTGTCTCCAACGAACTTGGCGAAAATGGACCGGTTGGCGGCGGAGCGAAGGACGCTGAAATTGTCACTGTCTCTGCTTTTAATAAAGACGGCATGATGGTTGACAGCATCACGTTGCTTCCCGAGGAGGCATGAGTATGAAGAAGATTTTTGCGCTGTGTATGTCTGCTGCGTTACTGTTGCAGACGTGCCCGGTAGCATTTGCGGCGAGTGCAAAGCCTCCTATTACAATGCAAGCGATTGCTACTGAAATGAAAATTGAAGATCAAGTCATTGAAGATAGTGCAGGTTCGCAAGTCACTGTTAAATATGACACGATTGGATCGGCAATGAAAGATATTGCTGATGGAGTTGTAACGGATGCAGATGGAATTGTATGCACTCTTGACAGCACGGAACCGTGTAAAATTTACATCAAACAGAGTACAAGTAGTGCAGCTTATGTAGAGCAAATTTCCGAGAAGGTCATCATTTCTGCGGATTCCATCGAGACTGCCGAAGTCTCAGATTCTGAGATCACGCTTCATTTTCAAGATATTGAAATCGCGGTGGATACAGGTAAGCAAGCGGTTCAAAATGCCATCACATTTTCCGGTGGTCTTGAAGTGCAGAGCGGTGCGAGCCTGACTTTAGGCAATAATGTGAATATTTCGCAGCACATCATCAACTACACATTCGGCAGCGATGTAGTTGTAGCCGGAGAACTGACGTTTGACGGCAACATGAACCATGATAGCAGTGTAATCTTTTCCGAGGGCGCTGCGCTGACGGTGCAGGAGACTGGTACTGCGTCTATTGGTCATGTCAAGGTATCAGGCGGTTCTGATGAACAGCCTTTGATCACCGTCGCAGAAGGCGGAACATTGAACGTCAGTGCGCCGGATATGGGCAGCGAAGGCGGAACGATTGAGGCGGCTGGAACAGCCATTCAGAACAATGGCGGCACCCTGAATTTGGGGTCTGGCACCATCAAGAGCACATCCAATGACAGCAGCGTGCCCGTCATTTCCTCTAATGGCGGTGAGGTAAACCTCAAGATCACGCAGGAAACGGATTCCCAAACCCCTCCGACAATGTCGGTTGAAGGCGCTCCTGCAATCAGTGTTACCGGCGATGCGACTTTGACGGTTGAAGAAGGCAGCATCAGCAACACAACCGGCGCTCCTGCCGTGACGGTTGGCGAGGGCGCAACTGTTGTGATCCCCGAGGATTCCAAGGCTGAGATCAAGAGCGAGGGCGGCAACGCTGCCATCGACTTGGCTCCCGGCGCAAGCGTCCAGCAGGGCGGCAACACCATTACCGTTGCTCCTGTCGAGGACGAGTCCGCTTCCAACTACGTGGACAACTTCGGCAATGTGGTTCTTACTTCCGGCGGCAAAAATGATAAGGGGGATATTCCCGCCAATACCGTCATCCAGCCGGACGGCACCGCAATCACTGGTAATAATGGTGTGCTTCCCGAAGTGGGAGACAATGGCAATGTAACCATCCCCGAGGGCGGCGCGACCATCACGAACCCGGAGGGCGATAAGGTCGAAGTCGGCAACGGTGCAGAGATCCCGTCCATCGTTATTGGTGTGAAGGATGCAGAAACCGGTAAGGTGGAGACCTCCAAGCGCATCGAGCTGGGTGACGGTACTCTGGCTCTGGAAACCGCTGTCTTTGATAGTGAGATCGATCTTAAGGATTACACTTGCACCGTGGCGAGCGATAAGGAGACTGTTGCGACAGCCGAACTTAAGGACGGCAAGATCGTTGTAACTCCTGTCAGCACTGGCACGGCTACCATCACCGCGACCTATACCAAGAATAGCGGCGCTGCGGAAGGCATTGCCCTGCTTGACGAGGGCGAAGCTACTGCCGAGAATGATCTGACCGCTACATTTACCGTCGAGGTTTACAAGGAATCTTCCGGCGGCGGTGGCGGCGGCGGTTCTTCCAGCAGCACCACCTATGCAGTTTCTGTGGAGGACAGCAAGAACGGCTCTGTTTCCGTCAGCCCGAAGCGCGCTGAGAAGGGCGACACCGTGACCATCACCGTGAAGCCTGACAAGGGCTATGAGTTGGACGAGCTGATCGTCACCGACAAGAACGGCGACAAGATTAAGCTAACCGAGAAGGACGACAATAAGTTTACCTTCAAGATGCCCGGCTCCAAGGTCACTGTGGAGACCAGCTTCAAGCTGATCGAGACTGAACCTGAGAACCCGTTCACCGACATCTCGAAGAGCGATTACTTCTATGATGCAGTTCTGTGGGCGGCGGACAAGGGCGTGACCTCCGGTGTGACCGATACCCTGTTTGCGCCGAACGCTTCCTGCACCCGCGCGCAGATGGTGACGTTCCTGTGGCGTGCTAACGGCTCTCCTGTCGTTGATTACGCTATGAACTTCACCGACGTACCTGCGGATGCGTACTACGCCGACGCGGTACGCTGGGCGGTTTCTAAGGGTATCACTTCCGGCACCAGCGCGACCACCTTTGCGCCGGATATGACCGTGACCCGCGCCCAGACCGTCACTTTCCTGTATCGTGCGGCTGGTACTCCGGCTGTCAGCGGCGGCAGCTTTGCCGACGTGGACGCGAATGCTTACTATGCTGATGCAGTAGCTTGGGCGGTTGCCGAGGACATTACCTCCGGCACAAGCGCAACCACGTTCAGCCCGGATGCAGCCTGCACCCGCGGTCAGATCGTGACGTTCCTGTATCGCGCTCAGTAACAGATCAATCAACGGGAAGTTCGGGGGCTTCGGCCCCCGGCTTCTCCAAGCCCTCCGCCTTTGTGGGGAGGGTTTGGAGAAGTTCAGAAAACAAAGAAAAATGAGCGGCTGCTCGTTCTGAACGCGGCAGGGTTTGATGCCTGCTATCTTGTGCCGGAACGAGGGATGACTATGGCAGCCGCCTTAGACTGACGCATGAAAACTGCATAGCTTTTTTCAGAAAGCCCGTAAAGGCCCAAAAGGTCTTTGCGGGCTTTTCCTTTGTCGGGTTATGGGGAGATTCTGAGAATACCCACGCATTTTGCAGTTTTCCCCAAGCATCGCCTATTCCCGGACACGATCCCCCTCTCTGCCCCCTTTTCCCCCAACGCCGTTCCGACAGTACGCCCCGCTTTGGGACAAAGTGGTGTGCTCCCCGTCAAGTAGACAGGGAAATAATTTACACTT
>NZ_CAUWGY010000110.1:0-6115 GCF_963558415.1 uncultured Ruthenibacterium sp.
CGGCGACCCCCGTTATTTGAGTCTTTCCTTTATTATAGAAGAAGGATTTTTAATGGACGACTTGCGCACCATCGTCGCCTCGATCGCACGCACGGCACAACAGGCAGGCGTCCAAATTGTGACAGGAGATACCAAAGTAGTAGAACGGGGAAAAGGGGACGGAATCTATATCAATACCGCAGGCATCGGGACGCTGCGGACGCCAGGATTGTGTCATCGTTAGCGGCAGTGTGGGATGCCACGGAGCTGCCGTTATGCTTGCACGCGGAGAAATTCCCTGTGAGGGTGAACTTCTCTCTGACTGCCGCCCGCTCCATGCTTTGAGTGCGGCAGTGCTGCATGCGGGCGATGTGCGCATTCTTCGAGACCCCACCAGAGGGGGAATTGCTACCACATTGAATGAGTTTGTGGAAAACGGACCATTGTGCATTGAGTTGGAAGAACAGGCGGTCCCGATAGACGCCAACGTCGCTGCAGCATGTGATCTGCTAGGACTGGACCCGTTTTACAGCGCCTGCGAGGGAAGGCTGCTGGCGATAACAGCACCGGAGAGCGCACAGGCCGTGTTGAACGCGCTTCAAAGTACTCCGGGTGGTGAAGGTGCTGCGGTAATCGGTCGCGTGACGCAGTCCCGGCCTGGCACGGTTGTTTTACACACGGCTTTAGGCGGAAGTCGTATTCTCGGTAAGTTGACCGGTGCGCAACTTCCTCGCATCTGCTAAGAAAGCTTGCCCTGCCGAGATAAACACGGTATACTGAATACAAGTTTTGATTTCGACTTGATTGGGAGGGAACGACAATGAAACGGACAGATTATATTTCCTGGGATGAATATTTTATGGGAATCGCGCTTTTGAGCGCACAACGCTCCAAAGACAACTCCTCACAGGTGGGAGCTTGCATTGTGAGCAAAGAGAACAAGATCCTCTCCATGGGATACAACGGAATGCCTCTCGGCTGCCTGGACGATGACATGCCTTGGGAGCGGGAAGGTGAACCATTAAAGACCAAATATATGTACGTTTGCCACGCGGAACTGAACGCTATTCTCAATCATGCTTCTGGAACAGGAAGTCTGAAAGGAGCGCGTATCTACACCACTTTGTTCCCTTGCAATGAATGCGCCAAGGCTTTGATTCAGAGCGGTATCTCCAAAGTGATTTATTACAGTGACAAATACGCCGATACAGACTCTGTAAAAGCGTCCAAACGGATGTTTCAAATGGTAGGCATTGAATACGAAGCCTACCAGCCTTCCGGACGCAACGTAACGCTTCCTTTGTAAAAAAAACGCTTCGGGCTTTCGCCCGAAGCGTTTTTATATGGTTTTACAATCGGTCTTCGTTCCATTCTGCATAGAGCTTTTCCGCCTGTTTTGCCATTTGTTTCAGTTCTTTATTGGGACGGCCCTGTGCTCCCTTGACCAAAAGCTCCAGTTTCTTGATCGCGACCATCAACTCATTGTAAGCCGCAACCGCTCTCGGATCACGTGTATTAGATATCTTTTGACGAAGAACGCCCTCGGAACGAACCAGGAAAAGGCCTTTTCCCAAGTCGTAAGAAGTTCCACTGAACGGGGCCATTGCCTGATATCCCATCTCTTCGCTTAGACACCGTGCAAATTCCGTACAGCTCTCATCGTCGCCATGATTCACAAAAATCTGGAACGGTTTTTTATCAAATGCTTTGAGCCAACGAATAAGCCCATTTTTGTCCGCATGTCCGCTGACTCCTGCCAGCACACGGATTTCTGCATTGACTGCGATCTCCTCGTCAAAAATACGCACATATTTTTCGCCGTCCACAAGTGAACGCCCCAATGTTCCCTCGGCCTGATAGCCCACAAACAAAATTGTATTTTCCGGATGCCACAAATTATGTTTCAAGTGATGACGAATACGTCCTGCGTCGCACATACCGCTGGCAGACAGAATCACTTTGGGGGATGTATCCAGATTGATTACCTGAGAGTCCTCTTTTGACAAACTCATTTTCAGTCCGTCAAACCACAGTGGGTTGACCCCTTTCTCAATCAGGGCGCGTGTCTCCTCATCCAAATCTCCCGTGGGGCACTGCATAAAAATGCTGGTTGCCTCATTTGCCAATGGACTATCTACATACACTGTAAATCCATCGTGTCCGCGTACTAAGCCCTTTTCCTTGATTTCTCGAATGAAATACAGCATTTCCTGAGTACGCCCCACAGCAAAGGAGGGAATAACGACCGTTCCCTTCCGATCAAAAGTTGTCTGGAGAATTTCGGCCAAAGACCCGATATAATCCGGACGCTCTCCGTGAAGCCTTGTTCCATAAGTGGACTCTAAAACCAAATAATCGGTCTGTGCTACTCTCTGCGGGTCATTGATAATCGGCTGGTTTATATTTCCAACATCCCCGCTAAACACAATCTTTTTTTGCACATCTCCTTCTGTGAGCCATACCTCTACTGCAGAGGAGCCCAACAGATGCCCAATGTCCGTAAAGCGAACGCTCACATGTTCTGAGACCTGAATCTCCTTTCCATAGGGACAAGGACGAAATTGCTCCAGCACACCTTCTGCGTCCTCTATGGTGTAAAGTGCTTGTACTTCCGGGCGTCCGGCTCTGCGAGATTTGCGATTTTTCCACTCTGCCTCGCTCTCCTGAATATGAGCGCTGTCTCGAAGCATAATTTCACAAAGGCTGTTTGTGGACTCAGTCGCATACACCGTTCCGCGAAATCCCTGTTTGTACAAAAGCGGCAAATGTCCGGAGTGATCGATGTGCGCATGCGTCAAAAGCACGAAATCGATACGTGCCGGATCCACCGGCAAAGGAACGTTTTCGAATTGATTTGCGCCCTGCTCCATCCCGCAGTCTACCAAAAAGACCGTTTGGCCGACTTCCAGCAGCGTGCAGCTTCCTGTCACCTCATGAGTCGCTCCAATAAATGTTATCTTCATCCGTGCTCTCCTCCTTTGTAGGGAATCTATCTTCTATTTTCATTGTAGCATGCTTTCGATCATTGTGCCACGGAATCTTAGCGATTTACGAAAAAGGGTGGAGCCAAGCTCCACCCTTTTTACGCGCTCAAAAGATATTTTTTTACTGCCACCGCAACGCCATCTTCATCATTGGACAAAGTCATCGCATCGGCTGCCGCTTTTGCTTCCGGTTGTGCGTTTGCCATAGCCACACCAAGCCCCGCATAACGAAGCATCGGCATATCGTTTAGCCCATCTCCGCAGGCCATCAACTGTTCTCTTCGAAGGCCCAATGTTTTTAAAAGCCATTTCAACGCAGCCCCCTTTTCGATCCCCGGCGGAGTCGCTTCCATAAAAAACGGCTCCGATCGAAAAATATTTAAAACTCCTTCAAAACGTTTCTGAGCCAGAGGGACCAGCTTAGCCAGGTAATCTCCTTCTCCTGTCAACAAGAATTTAGTTACCGGATAGTGAATCTCGGCCGCCAAATCTGGAACCTGAATTGCCGGAATATGATTAATTCTGCACTCAAGCTGTACATACTGATCCTGTGGCACTTCTGTAATTACTCCCCTGTCGTTGTAGGTCAATGCCACGATGTTATATTCATGTGCAAAGGCGCACAAAGGTGCCACAGCCTCTGGCGAAACTTGTTTTTGAAACAGCGTTTGTCCTGTTTCACAATCAATAATCTGACCGCCATTGTATGCCAGAATAAAACCGCCACGTCGGTCCAGTTCCAACTGACGAGCCAACGGCCAGACACCAACCGCAGGCCTTCCGCTTGCTAAAAGAATTTTCACTCCCCGATCCATTGCCTGCAAAAGCGCTTTCTGTGTAGCAGGCGTAATGATTTTTTTCGAATTGGTCAGCGTACCATCCAAATCCAATGCAAGAACACGATAATCCATGAAAAAATTATTTTCCTCCTCTGTACAAAGCTTCTCCCCACTGGACCAGCAACTTTTCCATTGAACATGCCGCATTGGCCGGGCTGGTACTGGGAAGTCTTCGTATATCCATTCCTTCCAAATTTTGATATTTCATGCAAAGTTTATAGGCTGTAGCGCCATTGCACAAAATACGCCGAATCGGCGCTTGCCGGCATAACCACGCCAAATCCGTAGGCACCACATCCCGGATACTGGCATCCGATGCCCCAGTAATGGTACAGCTCTCGATTGTGTCCCATAGAGCCAATCCATTTTCACAAATCAGTCTTTTTTTCTCTTCGATTGTTTGAGGACACGGGCTATCACACAATGAGGCCAGCAGGGGCCAAAATCGATTTTGCGGGTGCCCATAGAAAAAACCTGTTTGTCTGCTTTTAGGACTTGGCCAAGTCCCTACAATCAAAATTTCAGAACGTGGTGTGTAAACCGGATCAAACGACATTTTATCCCCTTCGACATATTTTTACTATATATTACAAAAAGTATTTTTTAATAACCTGTGCGACTCCCTGCTGTGCTGCATCTGGTGCAATGATA
This sequence comes from uncultured Ruthenibacterium sp., assembly GCF_963558415.1. Taxonomy (NCBI): domain Bacteria; kingdom Bacillati; phylum Bacillota; class Clostridia; order Eubacteriales; family Oscillospiraceae; genus Ruthenibacterium; species uncultured Ruthenibacterium sp. The sequence goes on from NZ_CAUWGY010000110.1 coordinate 4,454, forward strand.
TCCGCTTGCCGACAAAGAGCCGGAACGCCATTTGCCATGGCTACCGAGACTCCGGCCTCGCTGAGGAGTTCCTGATCATTCAAGCCGTCTCCAAACGCAGCAGTCTCCTGCCAAGAGATTTTCTTTTCCCGAAGCACCGTCTCCAAGGCCTTGGCTTTGTTGGTCCCTGGTCTGAGAATATCATGATGAATTTTATGAAAGGGTACAAACCGAAGACCAAGATGACCGTATTTGCACTGGAACCCGTCGATATCCCGATCGGTCAAAAGCGCACTGGCACCATAGGGCATCCCTTCCAGATGCCGAATCTGATCCTCGCCGTCCAAAAGGAAAGGATGATTGTTCTGATGAGGCTCGGCATACTGCACAAAGGAATCGTATTCTACATATGCATAATAACCATCTTCAAAAATAAAATCCAGAGGAATTTCATAATCTTCGCAATAATCTACCAATGCATACATTTCCTCGGCTGTCATTCGATTTTCGTGCACAAGGGCACCAGACCGGTCCACGATCCAATTTCCATTTGCCGAAGCCAAAAAATCCGGCTGAAATCCGCCCAGCACAGCGCGTGCCGCAAAAAGCGCACGGCCAGTCGCTACAATCACCTTTGTTCCCTTTTTTTGAAGCGCACGCAGTGTTTGGACTGTCTCATCGGAAAGGGATTCCACTCCAGCCGGAAGCAAAGTTCCATCAATGTCAAAAATTGCTGCTTTTAAATCCATACACGGGCCTCCCTTTCATCGCACAATGGAGTATACCAAAAAATGCGTTTGCAAACAAGCGTCTTTCTTATCAAAACAGTCTTACGCAAAAAGAAGTTCTGACGAGTATCTGTCAGAACTTCTTTTTGCGGCACCACATACTCAGTGGTCGTTTAAGCAAAGTCGGTATACTTCCAGCCCGTTTCTGTTTTCCACAAATGAAAAATGATTTTTAAGTGCAATATGCCTTGTGACAGTTTGCGAAGGAGAGCACTCAATGATCAAGTTCTGTGTCTTTGCACGGGCATTTTCTATAAGAGATTTTGTCAGTTCACTGGCGTAGCCTTTTCCCCACTGATTTTTGTGCAGGACCCATCCGATTTCATAGGAACTCTTGTCATACGGGTGATAAATGATATATCCCACAAACGCCCCATCTCGATTTTCAACTGCATAAATGAGGGGCTGCTCTGCAATTCCAAAACGATATAAAAACATTTTTGTTTTCTGTTTTGTATAAGGTTCTTCTAAATACAACATCACTGCTTGATCGGACAGCAAAGCGAATAAATCATCCAAATCATCCTTTTGAAACTTTCGAATGCGCAATCTTTCCGTATTCATTCTCATATCGCCAATCTCTATTTCCCATTTTATGAAAGCAGCGACAGCCTGACAAATGTCAGGCTGTCGCGTAAAACGATCATTTGCCCTTTTCACAATGGTTTTTTTTATTTTGTTTTTCCCCCGCCGATGAAGATGTGTTCCGGATGCAACGTCTCATCCAGCACCAAAAGGTCTGCTCTCTTGCCTTCCGTCACGCTTCCCAATTCGTCAAATAATCCCACTGCTTTGGCCGGATTAATGGTAGCCGCCTTCAAGGCACTTTCCAGTTTCACGCCAAACTTTACTGCCCGACGGAAGCACTCCGCCAAACAGGTGGCACTTCCCGCAA
>NZ_CAUWGY010000111.1:0-6111 GCF_963558415.1 uncultured Ruthenibacterium sp.
TACAGAACCGTCCAGAACACGCAAGCTACGCTCTACCTCAACAGTAAAGTCAACGTGGCCCGGGGTGTCGATGATGTTGATTCTGTGTCTGTTCTTTTTGGCCTTGGCCGGGTCATTCTGAAACTCGGTATGGCTCCAGTAGCAAGTGGTCGCAGCAGAAGTGATGGTGATACCACGCTCCTGCTCCTGCGCCATCCAGTCCATCGTCGCGGCACCATCGTGCGTTTCACCAATCTTATGATTGATGCCTGTGTAGAACAGAATACGCTCGGTGGTAGTAGTTTTACCCGCATCGATATGAGCCATGATGCCGATGTTTCTGGTCATTTCCAAAGAAACGTCTCTAGGCATAGTCTCCTCCTAAAGTATTGACACAGATTAATATCTGTAGTGTGCGAAAGCCTTGTTGGCCTCGGCCATCTTGTGCGTATCCTCACGCTTTTTGCAAGCGCCGCCATTTCCATTGCAGGCGTCCATAATCTCGCCAGCCAGACGCTCGCACATAGTGCGCTCGCTGCGGGTACGGGCGTAGGTGGTCAGCCAGCGCAGACCCAAAGTCTCGCGGCGGGCAGGACGCACCTCCATAGGAACCTGATAGTTGGCACCGCCGACACGGCGGGATTTGCACTCCAGCACAGGCATGATGTTCTCCAGTGCTTTTTCAAACGCTTCCAGGGGATCGTTGCCGGTTTTCTCCTTCACGATCTCGAAGGCGTCGTAAACAATTTTCTGAGCCACGCCTTTCTTGCCATCATACATGATGTTGTTGATCAGGCGGGTCACCATTTTGGAATTGTACAAAGGATCAGCTAAAACGTCACGCTTTGCAACATTACCTCTTCTGGGCATCTTATCTTCCCTCCTTCATAAAATGATATCATCGGTACTCAAAAGTAATGAAACTCCTGTACGGCCACGGAAAAGGCAGATCTATCTGAAAAGCCTTTTATGCGGCGATTGTACTTTTTAAAAGGTGTTTTTTACTTCTTGGCGCCGGCCTTGGGACGCTTTGCACCGTATTTGGAACGGGCCTGTTTGCGGTTGGCAACACCCTGGGTGTCCAACGTACCACGGATAATGTGATAACGAACACCAGGCAGGTCCTTTACACGGCCGCCGCGGATCAGAACAACGCTGTGTTCCTGAAGGTTGTGGCCTTCGCCCGGGATATAAGAGGTGACTTCGATGCCGTTGGACAGACGCACACGGGCAACCTTACGCAGAGCAGAGTTCGGCTTTTTCGGGGTCATGGTACGAACTGCAGTGCATACACCACGTTTTTGCGGGCTGTTCGCGTCCGAATATGCTTTTTTCTGAGAGTTATAGGACTTCAACAGAGCAGGAGCAGTGGACTTCTGGACAAGCACCTCACGGCCTTTGCGCACGAGCTGGTTAAAAGTAGGCATAATTTTCCTCCTTTCTCAAAAAATTATTTTATTTATATATTGCAGCGGGAAATCCGCTTGCAAACAAAAAAGGACATGCTGCCGCCTTGGCGCAGCAATTCTATTTTAAAGGGAAAAACCGCTTCTGTCAACAGAAAAGCGGAGAAAATTTCAGCATTTTGCCAAACTTTTTTGCTGTTTTCCACAGGATGGCCTTAAATAGAGTTCTTTCGAAGGTTCAACAGCCTCTGCACGCATTTGGCAAAGCCACTTCCGGATTCTTCCTCTGCCAGAAATGCGGGTTTCGCAGTAAGTTTTTCCAGAAACGGCGCAATGTTGGCCACTGCGCAGCTCATGGGAAAATATCCGAACATCGGCTCATCATTAGGAGAATCTCCAAAGAACAACACACAGTCTCGCGGTTCCTTCTCGCCTGCCACGGTCTGCAAAAACAGTTTAGCCATACTTACCTTATCATAATCGCCATACCAGGTATTGACATGGATGGAGCTCACCTTCGCCTTGGCTCCCATTTGTACACAAATATCCCGAATCTTTTCAGCAGCATCCAGACCCAAATAAGGTGGTTCTTCGTTAAAGTCGATTGCCACATCATAAATGCGAGCAAACTGGTCTGCGGAAACACGACAACCGGGCACACCGGCCAGGCAGGCCTGTTTCACCTTCTCCAATCTTCCCTGCACATCGCCGCGGGCCACAGAAGGATGAAGGAACACGCGTTTGTGCCCTTCTTCCAAATAGTATACAAATGCACCGTTTTCTCCGATCACCGCATAAACGGGCCATTCGCGTACGATCAAATCACACCATCCCGCAGGCCGCCCCGTTACCGGGATCACACGGATACCAGCTTTCTGCAAGTCCCACAAAGCACTGTATGCCTCGGCGGTCAGCTTACCGTTGGTGGTAATCGTATCGTCAATATCACACAAAACATATTGGATTCGGCTGGCTTCTTCGGAAGTGATAGAATCAAATTTCCGCATAAACAAACCTCCCACAAAGGAAAAAGGGGGCAACGCCCCCCTTTCCATTTTTCTTATTCGTTGGCCAGCTCTTCCACTGTGGGCTGCACATTGCGCGGATCCCGAGCGGCCAGAGATGCCTCAACCTCCGGGATACCCGTACCAGCGGGAATCAGCTTACCGATGATAACGTTCTCCTTCAGGCCCATCAGCGGATCGACCTTGCCTTTGATGGCGGCATCGGTCAAGACGCGAGTGGTTTCCTGGAAGGAAGCCGCGGACAGGAAGGAATCCGTAGCCAAAGATGCCTTGGTGATACCCAAAAGCACACTGGAACCAGTGGCATATTGCAAGCCCTGTTCCCCGGCTGCAATCCGTTCTGCCACTTTCTCATTGGCGTCGCGGAACTCGGATTTATCAACAACCGTAGCGCTGATCAGTCCGGTGCTTCCTGCATCTTCCACACGAATCTTGCGCATCATCTGAAGCACAATAACCTCAATGTGTTTATCGCAGATATCAACGCCCTGCAGACGGTAAACTTTCTGCACTTCGCTGATCAGATAATTTTGAACAGCAATGGGTCCTTTGATGGCCAGGATATCTTGCGGATAGGCGAAACCTTCGGTGAGGATGTCACCCTTCTCCAGTTGATCTCCTTCTGCCACACGAATACGCTGTCCGAAGGGAATCAAATAGCTCTTCTCGCAAGGAGCGCCGTTCTCATCCACGCCTTCCACAACCACATGACGATTTTTCTTAGTGTCATCAATATGAGCGACACCTTCAATCTCAGTCATGATTGCCAAATTCTTCGGCCGACGTGCCTCGAACAACTCTTCAACACGGGGCAGACCTTGCGTGATGTCTTCCGCCGAAGCGATACCGCCCGTATGGAACGTACGCATGGTCAACTGAGTACCAGGCTCACCGATGGACTGCGCTGCAATGATACCTACAGCCTCACCCAGGCCAACCAGTTCGCCGTTGGCCAAGTTAGCACCGTAGCACTTGCAGCATACACCATGGCGGGCATCGCAACACAAAACGCTGCGAATTTCCACTTCTTTGATGCCCGCTGCCACAATCTTCTTAGCGTCGTCCTCGGTCATCATCTTGTCTTTGGAAACAATGACTTCACCAGTGGTGGGATCTACTACATCATTGACGGCGAAACGGCCCTGCAAGCGCTCTTCCAGTTTCTCGATCATCTCGTTTCCTTCACGGATGTCGGAAATCATAATACCCTGGGTTGCGCCGCAATCCTCTTCGCGGATGATCACATCTTGAGAAACGTCTACCAGACGACGAGTCAGATAACCAGAGTCAGCCGTACGAAGTGCGGTGTCGGCCAAGCCCTTTCGAGCACCTTTACCAGCAATGAAGTACTCCAAGATGTTCAGGCCTTCACGGTAGTTTGCACGAATAGGAATCTCAATGGTTTTACCGGACGTGTTGGCAATCAAGCCACGCATACCGGCCAACTGACGAATCTGGGCCATAGAACCACGAGCACCGGAATCCGCCATCATGAAGATGGGGTTACGAGCATCCAAGTTTTTCTGAAGAGCCGTAGCCACGTCTTCGGTGGTCTTACTCCAAACTTTGATTACGCCATTGTAACGTTCATCGTTGGAAATCAAGCCCTTATTATACTGCTTGGTAATCTTGGTGATCTGCTCCTCAGCCTTGGCCAAAAGTTCCGCTTTCTGCGGCGGAATAACTGCGTCACACACAGCGACGGTTACAGCACCCTTGGTGGAATACTTATAGCCCTGTGCCTTAATGCGGTCCAGCATCTCAGCAGTAATCGCAGTACCGTGCACATGAATGCAGCGGTCGATGATCTTACCCAAGGTTTTCTTGGTGACCAGGAACTCTACCTCATACCGGAATTTATCCTCATAGGAAGTGCGATCCACAAAGCCCAGATCCTGAGGAATGGGCTGGTTGAAGATAATGCGGCCCACAGTGGTATCCACAATGCGGCTGCACTCCTGGCCGTCGATGTCCAGGGTACGACGAACCTTGATTTTTGCCTGAAGCGTGACAATACCTTCCTGATAAGCCATGATGGCTTCGTTCTCGTCACGGAAGATTTTGCCCTCGCCCTTATCTCCTTCATTGACCATGGTCAGGTAGTAACTGCCCAAAACCATGTCCTGAGTCGGCACCGTAACAGGTTTGCCGTCAGCCGGTTTCAAAGGTTTCCGGAAGCCAGCATCAACATACGTGCTTCGCGCTGTGCCTCGACAGACAGAGGAACGTGAACAGCCATCTGGTCACCGTCGAAGTCCGCATTGAAAGCGGTGCAGACCAGAGGATGCAGTTTAATCGCACGGCCCTCAACCAGCACCGGTTCAAATGCCTGGATGCCCAGACGGTGCAGCGTAGGTGCACGGTTCAACATAACGGGATGGCCCTTGATAACAGTTTCCAGAGAATCCCATACCTCGGTACGAGTGCGCTCGACCATCTTGCGAGCAGATTTGATGTTGTTGGCAATTCCCTTCTCCACCAAATCCTTCATAACAAAAGGTTTGAACAGCTCCAGAGCCATCTCTTTGGGCAGACCGCACTGATACATTTTCAGTTCTGGTCCAACTACGATAACAGAACGGCCAGAATAGTCTACACGCTTGCCCAGCAGGTTCTGACGGAAACGTCCCTGTTTACCTTTGAGCATATCAGACAAGCTCTTCAGCGGGCGATTGTTGGGACCGGTGACCGGACGGCCACGGCGACCATTATCGATCAGAGCGTCGACCGCTTCCTGCAGCATGCGCTTTTCATTGCGCACAATAATGTCAGGTGCGCCAAGCTCCAACAGACGTTTTAAACGGTTGTTGCGGTTGATGACTCGACGATACAAATCGTTCAAATCCGAAGTTGCGAACCGACCGCCATCCAACTGGACCATCGGACGGATATCCGGCGGAATGACCGGAACAACATTCAGAATCATCCACTCGGGGCGGTTGCCAGAAACACGGAAAGCTTCTACAACCTCCAAACGTTTGAGCAAACGAATGCGCTTCTGGCCGCTGGCATTTTCCAGCTCTTCCTTCAGCTCTGCGGAAAGTTTTTCCAAATCAATTTTAGCCAGCAATTCCTGGATGGCCTCGGCACCCATGCTTGCCTTAAATTCGTCCTCATAGCGCTCCAACATCTCGCGATATTCTTTCTCGCTGAGAAGTTGTTTTTCTTCCAACGGTGTGAAACCGGGATCGGTAACGATGTAGGCAGCAAAATACAGCACCTTCTCCAGCAGACGAGGGCTAATGTCCAGCATCAGTCCAATGCGGGAAGGAATCCCCTTGAAATACCAGATATGAGAGACCGGCGCTGCCAGCTCAATATGGCCCATGCGCTCACGACGCACCTTGGCACGTGTAACTTCCACGCCGCAGCGGTCACAAATCTTGCCCTTATAGCGAATGCGTTTGTATTTTCCGCAGTGGCACTCCCAGTCCTTGGTAGGTCCAAAAATGCGCTCACAGAACAGACCATCCCGTTCCGGTTTCAGGGTGCGGTAGTTGATGGTTTCGGGTTTCTTAACTTCGCCGTAGCTCCAGTTACGGATCTGATCCGGAGAAGCAAGGCCAATTTTGATCGAATCAAAAGCGTTGAATTCCATGAAACGAACCCTTTCTTTCTCTTAAATTTGGTGAGTTGCCCCCGCCCGCGAACTGCGCGTCGGCGGGGGATGTGTCTTGGACTTACTCTCCGTCAGTCAGTCC
>NZ_CAUWGY010000112.1:0-6095 GCF_963558415.1 uncultured Ruthenibacterium sp.
GATGAATCCCAAGGTAAAAAATCCAAACAAAAGGTCGGGTGTATCCAAACCATGCAGAGCAAAGTTTCCCTGCCGGTGATTAAGCGTTTACCAAAATACTATCGATATCTTTCTGATATGCATAAAAATGGTGTCGTAAAGGTATCCTCCAGCGAGCTAGCTAAAATTATGGGAACAACTGCTTCTCAGGTCCGACAGGATTTTAACTGTTTTGGAGGATTTGGTCAGCAAGGAATTGGTTATCATGTAGATGTTTTGTTGCACGAAATAACTAATCTGCTGTTTAGTGAGAAGAAATTAGAAACAATATTAATCGGCACCGGACGCCTGGGACGTGCAATCTCTGGATATTTGACTGCCGAGGCAAAAGGCTATCAGTTGATTGGCGCTTTTGATAAAAATCCGGCAGAAATTGGTGGCCAACTTTCTGGCGTTGAAATTCTGGATATTGCGGATCTAGAAACGTTTTGTGAACAGCATCACCCAGAGGTTGCGGTTCTTTGTATTCCACGTCAAAGCGCCCAGGAGCTTGCTCCTACGCTTGTCGCCATGGGAATCAAAGGATATTGGAATTTCAGCCATTATGATTTGTCTGTTGTATACGATGGAATCACGGTTGAAAATGTCCATTTGGGTGATAGTTTGATGAGCTTAGGCTATCGCGTTCGCAACGATTAGTCGAAAAATAAATCCCCCGTACATTTTGTACGGGGGATTTATTTTTTGATCATCGACTTAGCTTTTCAAGTAAAGCAATCACTTCGTCTATTTTTTCCTCTGCGCCGCCCTGTTCAAAAGCTTCTTTTACGCAGCCATTCATATGAGCTTTCAGAATTTCGCGATTTACTTTTGATAAGATAGACTGAGTTGCCAAAATTTGATTGGAGATTTCCATACAATAGCGATCTTCTTCTACCATGGATAAAATACCGTCTAATTGCCCGCGTGCTGTTTTTAGTAAACGTGTAACTTTTTGATGATCTGCTTTCATATTAGTTTACCCCAGTAACCGTATAGCCTGCAGCAGCGATTGCATCCTTTAATTGCTGCACCGTAACGGATTCATCCAAACTACAAACCGCCTGTTTCTCCTCCAGGCTTACTTGTGCGGTGACTCCCGGAATTTGATTCAAGGCCTGTGTAACATGAGCGACACAATGTTGACACATCATTCCATCAATTTGAATTTTTACTGTTTTCATAGAGACTTCCTCCTTTTTATTTTTCAAAAATGGTACTGTAACAGACGTAGAATAGGATTTAAATCTTCTTAACCGTAAAGCATTCGAAACAACACACACACTTGATAAACTCATAGCTGCCGCCCCAAACATAGGACTTAATTTAATCCCAAAAATAGGAAAGAAAAGACCTGCAGCCAATGGAATTCCCACACTATTATAGAAAAACGCCCAAAACAAATTCTCTTTTATATTTCGGATAACGGCTTTCGATAACCGAATCGCAGTAACTACATCTCTTAAATCATTTTTCATTAAAACAATATCTGCACTCTCGATTGCAACATCCGTTCCCGCTCCAATTGCAATTCCAACGTCTGCACGGGCCAGCGCAGGAGCATCATTCACTCCGTCCCCTACCATAGCAACTCTTTTTCCATTTTTTTGCAATAACGCAATCTGCTGCTCTTTTTCCTGGGGCAGGACTTCTGCCACCAAGTGTTCAATACCTACCTGTTTCTGAATTGCCGTCGCGGTTCGCCGATTATCACCCGTGAGCATAGTCACTTCAATTCCCATCTTGTGTAGAGCATCGATTGCTTCACGACTGGTTTCTTTCACTTCATCCGCCACCGCAATGATTCCTGCTAGTCCTTGATTTCGGCTAGCAAAGAGTAACGGCGTTTTTCCATCCTCGGCCAAATCGTTAAGAATGCTTCTCACCGAGTCAGGAATTTTAATTTCCTGATCGTTCATTAGTTTTTCATTGCCCGCAAACCACATTTGGCCATTTAAAACGGCACGAACCCCTTTTCCAAAAAGCGCCGAAAAATCTTCAACGTCGGTCAGCTCTACCTTTTCTTTTTCTGCTCGCTCAACAATTGCTTGTGCTAGTGGATGTTCGCTTCGTTTCTCAATGCTAGCGGCTATTTGTAAAAATGCCATCTCAGAAAATCCTTGTAAAGGAAAAATATCTGTTACTACGGGCTGTCCTTGTGTAATTGTGCCCGTTTTATCTAAAACAACCGCATTGATATCATGTGCCGTCTGAAGCGCTTCTCCCGATTTTATAAGAATTCCATTCTCCGCTCCTTTTCCCGTTCCTACCATAATCGCGACAGGTGTCGCTAATCCAAGTGCACAAGGACACGACACCACCAATACAGCAATTCCAACGGAAATCGAAAATTCTACACTTTGGCCAACCCACAACCAAACAAGAGTAGCAGCTAGCGCAATTGTAATCACGATTGGAACAAATATCCCGGAAATCTGATCCGCTAACTTTGCAATAGGGGCTTTGCTTGCACTAGCATCTTCCACCAAACGAATAATTTGCGCTAACGTTGTGTCCTGCCCCACTTTGGTTGCCCGAAATTTAAAAAAGCCTGTTTTATTCAAAGTTGCGGATAAAACTGTACTTCCAACCGTTTTCTCTACAGGTATGCTCTCACCTGTAATCGCCGCTTCGTCGATATGTGTATCCCCTTCTATAATAACGCCATCGACTGGAACACTTTGCCCTGGCTTAACCAAAATAATGTCTCCTACAATCAGTTGCTCCACAGGAATTACTTTTTCCTGTCCATTGCGTTCCACCGTAGCAGTTTTTGGGGTTAAATCCATGAGTCTGGCAATGGCTTCACTGGTTTTCCCCTTACTCTTTGTTTCAAGATATTTACCTAAAGTAATCAACGTCAAAATCATTGCCGCTGACTCAAAATAGAGATCCATGTGATACTGCTCAACCAGCGCTCGATTTCCTGTTCCCAATCCATATCCCATGCGCATAATCGCAAACACTCCATAAACAAGAGCTGCCGTAGAGCCAATTGCAATTAGGCTATCCATATTGGGATTTCCATGAAATAACGTTTTAAATCCTGTCTGATAATATTTTCTATTGACATATACAACCGGAAGCGTCAATAAAAATTGCGTCATTGCAAACGCAATAGAATTCTCATAACCAAGCAGAAAACTCGGAAGAGGAAGCCCTATCATATGGCCCATCGCAATATACATAAGAGGCACTAAAAACGCAAATGAAACACACAATCTTAATTGCATCTGCTCTATCTGCCTTTTGGTCTTTTCACGAGGAGACTTTTCAGTTTTCTGTTGATTGTCTTGCTGACCTACAGGAATTGCACTATATCCCGCCGCCGCAATTGCATCCACAATTGCACTACTCGCAATCGGCGTCTCGCTTTCAACCACCATACTATTTGTTAATAAATTGACGTTAACATCACACACTCCTGAAACTGCGCGTGCTGCTTTTTCGACATGTGCACTGCAAGCAGAACATGTCATACCGATGATATCATATTTCTGTTTTACCATAACACCGCTCCTCTATCACCCCCACGGGGTATGGGTATAGTATTATTATACTCCCTTTGTAGTATTTGTCAATCCCATCCAATGTCAATCGCAGCTTACCCTCATTTATTGAAAAAAAGTACGATTATATGGTATATTAATATTGATATAAGCGTATAGAAAGGAGTTCAGGTATGACAAAAAGGAACGTGGATCTGGTGGGTGTACAAATGGACCTGGGTGCTTCTAAACGCGGGGTAAACATGGGACCCGCAGCGATTCGATATGCCGGTGTATGCGAAGGGATCGAAAAACTTGGGTACTCTCTCCGTGATAAAGGAGATTTACTTTGCCTTCCTTCAGGCGCGGGAACTGAGCGTTTGCGCAATTGTGAGCAGGTCGTTGACATTAACCGCCGTCTTTACACAACCACGCTAGAAAGCTTACAAAATAACGCTCTTCCACTCATATTGGGTGGAGATCACAGTATTGCCGCTGGAAGCATCTCTGCGGTTTCAAAACATTACGGTAAGATCGGAATTATTTGGATTGACGCTCACGGCGATTGGAATAACGAAGAAAGCACGGAAAGCGGTAATATGCATGGTATGCCTTTTTCCGCGGTCTGCGGTTGGGGTCCAGATCAAATGGTTAACTTTGGACAAAATCCTGTGTATGTGGACCCACACCACTGTGTTCAAATTGGCGGAAGAGATATTGATACTGAGGAACGTATCCGAATGAAGGATGCAGGTGTTACTGTTTTCCCTATTAATGAAATCGATAAACAAGGAATGTGTTCTGTGATTGAACAGGCTATTCAAATTGCCGGAACCGACACTGTTGGTTTTCACCTAAGCTTCGATATAGATGCAATCACTCCGGAAGCCGCCCCTGGTACAGGAACCGTCGTGCACAGCGGTCTTACTGTGCGTGAAGCTTTTCTTGCGGTGGAAACCATTTCGGAAAGTGGAAAAATGCTTTCTATGGATATGGTAGAGGTAAATCCAATCTTGGATATTCGAAATAAAACTGGAATTCTAGCTTCTGAACTAATTTTATCTGCTCTTGGAAAAGTCGTCTTTTAAATAAAAAAAACACCGCATAAAGCGGTGTTTTTTTTATTTAAATGATTATTCTCCGAAAACAGCTTTATAGTCAGCCTGGAACTTCTCAATACCAGCATCTGTCAGAGGATGCTTGACCATCTGCTCAATCACCTTATAAGGCACAGTAGCAATGTCCGCACCCGCCAAAGCGCAATCTGTTACATGGATAGGATTACGGACAGAAGCTGCAATAATTTCAGTCTCAAATCCATAGATGTCAAAAATATCCGCAATTGTACGAATCAAATCAATGCCCGGAGTAGAAATATCATCCAAGCGGCCCAGGAACGGGCTAACATAAGTAGCACCAGCACGAGCAGCCAACAAAGCCTGGTTAGCAGAGAAAATCAATGTGCAGTTTGTCTTAATGCCCTCAGAGCTCAACACTTTAATTGCTTTCAGGCCTTCAACCGTCATAGGGATTTTCACAACCATATTGGGATGCAATTTTGCAATTTCGCGGCCCTCTGCAATCATGCCCTCAGCATCAACTGTAGTAGCCTTTACTTCGCCAGAAATCGGGCCATCGACAATATCTGTGATCTCTTTAAGAACCTCTTTAAAATCACGGCCTTCCTTAGCAATCAGGCTCGGGTTTGTGGTAACGCCACAAATAACACCCATGTCATTTGCTTTGCGAATATCATCTACATTCGCAGTGTCAATAAAAAATTTCATCGCTCAACGCTTCCTTTCCTGATTCTCCATGAAAAAGTGTATGATTACTTTTTCGGCTTTTTCACTCATCTCAGTTAGTATAATCAACCGGAAACAAAAAGTCAATAAATTCTAAAAAAAGTAGGACAACAACCAAAAATAAAAGCGAATTTTTAGGCAATAGTTCAAAAAAATCACTGCATTATTCTGAAGCTTTATAATAATAGGATAAATTTGTCGTATTAAATCTATGTGATTTGTCTTACTTTTTAATTTCATCGTATTGAATTGTCTGCTCTTTAGTAGTCGTATTTTACACTATAAAACCTTTAAAAATTACCTATAATAATTATCACTTTTTCATATTACTGTCTAGGAATCAGATTGGTCTTCACATAAATACTGCTAAATTCTGAGACAACTGCCTCCAAAATGAGATTTGGACACCGAGCGCCTGATCCGATTCACAATCACTAAGGTTGTACTCTATTGTGTCCATATGAAGTGTTTTATAAGTTACATATGATTAGCATCCTTGAACAAACCATCAAATTTAATGAGCTTATTGCCATTAGCACCTAATCCGATAAAGCAGCTCTTTTGAGTAACGTGGATTGCAATGAATTGGTAGAATGGTTGTATATCCTTGTCTCTCAAAAGCAAGAACGTCATTTCCGGCAGTCTAAAACTTTTCTAGAGAATTGTAGACATTTCAAAATGTATAAACTAAATGGAGTGGAGAAAGCATTGGTGAGTCCTTCCCACAACAGGGCCAGTTAGCAGAAATTGCCAAGAGAAGGGGCAGAAGTTTCGATTTTAAAGT
>NZ_CAUWGY010000113.1:0-6010 GCF_963558415.1 uncultured Ruthenibacterium sp.
TGCACATTGTCCTCACCAACACACCGAAGCATCGACAAAGCAATTGGAGAAAGCATCGCACAGACAACCATATTGGGAAGAAACATAGACAGAACAACTGCCACCGTAAACCAGACAATCAGTTGTTGTGTGAGAGACGGGCCAATCAGATAAAGAGACTTCAATGCAATCCTTTTATCAAGACCGGTTACAGCCCAAGAAATGCAGATTAATTCCGCACCAATCAACAGAAAAATGGTTTCATTGGCGTATTTGGTTATTAAATTTTCCATCGGAATTAAATTCAGTACTGCATTCACAACCAAAGGAATAAAGCCGGTCAATCCCACGCTTACAGGCAAAGTAACCCACCAGACACCCATCCATAACAAGGTTCCAATGGCCGCGCGTGCACTGTAAGACATTCCGAAAATTGGAACAAATAGGCAAATAGCCAAGCCAACCGGTCCCAATACAAGGAATATCGCTTTTTTACATTTTTCCATTCACATTGTCGCCCCGTTCTCACCGTTTTCTCTTGGTCACTTTACTGATACAATATCAACCCTATAAGATCCAAATCATATACCGTATTATTGACTACCGCATGCTCTTGATCAGGCTTTGTAACCAGAACATCTCCCGCTTGAACAGGGGTCCAGGTGCCATTGTCAAAGTATAGCCCTTTTCCGCTTAAAACATAGTAGATTTCTGATTCTCCTTTGTGAACATGCGTTCCAATAGAGCTTCCGGGAGGCAGGCGAAAACGCGCAAATGTTCTCCCTTTTCCCATAAAATCTGCTCCGTTTTTTTCCAAAAGATGGGTCACCTCTATTGTTCCTTCGCCACCCCATATCTGCGACAGCTCTCGTACTTCACACTGATTTTTTCGATAAATCATTTTATACCACCGCCTATCTTTGAAAAAATCTCATCTGCGGAATATAATTCCGCAGATGAGACACACTTAATTTCGAATCAACGCAGTTGCCTGTGCAGCAATATCGGCCGGCGCCAAATGATAATGCCGGATTAGATCTGAAAGAGATCCGCTGGTAATCACTTCGTCGCCAATACCCATCATTTTCATCTTGGTAGGCAATTTTTCACCAAGCGTTTCAGCCACGGCACTTCCCAAACCGCCATAGATCCGACCATTTTCTACCGTTAGCACCGCCCCGGTCTTTTGTGCACAAGCAATCGTCAGTTCCTCATCCAAAGGCTTGATGCATCCCATGTGAACCACCTGTGCCGAAATTCCCTCTTGTGCCAAAAGTTCAGCGGCTGCCAAAGCTCCACCGGTCATAATTCCCTCACTAATGATGGTAACGTCTGTACCGTCTCTCAGCAACGCGCCTTTTCCCCACTGGAATTTGTAACCTTCGTCAAAAAGCACAGGCATGTTTACGCGAGGTACTCGAAAATACACCGGTCCATCGTATTCCATCATGGCATCCATTGCACTGCGTAACTCACGGTTATCTCCCAAATCCAGAACGCGCATATTGGGCAAAGAACGCATGATAACCAAATCCTCTGCCACATTGTGCGAAGGTCCTGTTTCCGCACCTGCCAAACCGCCATGTGAACCCGGAATCTTCACATTAGCACGCGGCCAACAAATATTCATATAAATCTGATCCAAGCATTTACGCGCCGTAAAAGAAGAAATGGTAGCTGGAAACGGAATGTAGCCCACACGTGCCAAGCCGCCGGCCACGCCAAACATATTGGCTTCCGCAATTCCCACATTGAAAAAGCGTGAAGGATATTTATTTTTAAATTGAGTCACCCCTGTTGAGTTATGAAGATCCGCATCTACTACTACAATCTCTTTGTGAATCTCACCCAGTTCAGCTAATTTTGCGCCAAACTCTTCGTTGTACTTTCTTTCATAGTATTTCATACTTATACCTCCCACACTGCTTTCAAACTGCCGTTATCTGTTTTTGGCTCAATATGCAATACCCCATTGCTTTGCTTGCCGTACCTTTTGGCCAATGCTTCTAAGAGTTCTTCCGCCTTTTCTTTGGGCAGTGGTTTGGAATGCCAAGCATGGTTAAACTCACATTCGTCAATTCCCTTTCCTTTGCAAGTCTTTGCCACGATGCAAATAGGCTTTCCGTATACGTCTACATATTTTGCACAATAGATAGCATTACTTACTTCTACAACATCATGGCCGTCAACTTCAATTACATGCCAACCAAATGCTCTCATCCGATCAGCAATGGGTTCTTGGGGCATTGCCTCATGAACAAAGCTCTTTGCCTGCACACGGTTGGCATCAATGAACAAAATCAGATTGGACAATTTAAACTGTCCAGCCGACATTGCAGCCTCCCAAAACTGTCCTTCTGCAATCTCGCCGTCTCCCACAATGCAGTAAACCCGTTGAGAATCCCCTTCTTTTAAACGTAAGCCACATGCAATACCTACAGAATAGGACAAGCCAAGTCCCAAGGAACCGCCAGAGCACTCTACACCCGGCGTACAATGAATATCCAAGTGAGAAGGAAGTCCATTCACCTTTGTGTATGTAAATGTATCTTCAAATGGGAAAAAGCCTTTCATGGAAAGTGCACTATACAGAGCCGGAGAACAATGTGCCTTGCTCAGTACCAGATAATCTCTTTTATCCCACATTGGATTGCTGGGATCTACTCTCATATGCCGGAAATACAAGCAAGCCAAAATCTCCGCGATGGAAAAAGAACCGCCAATATGTCCCCAATTGGCTGCCGCCACGATATTAATGGTTTTTTCTCGAATTTCATACGCCTTATCGTTCAGGTACTGTACTTCGTTTTGTGTTAAACGTTCCATATTCTACCTCACTTCTTTCTAAATCATTACATCATCATTCCTACTGCCGTAAATACGCAGAAAGAGACCACACCACTACCGAATAGAAGTACTACATCATTTAACTTCCATTTTTTGATCATGCTAACAAAGTTAAAGATCAAAAGCGCAATCAGGAATAATGTTGCAAAAACACCGGAAATTCCATTTTTATTTGCAATATTAATCCCCTGCAGCAACAGGCTGATCACTGTAGAGATGATTGCACCACAGAAAATTGGACGAATATAAATGTCCAACAAATCAAACATTTTACTGCCTTTGAGTTTTTCAAAACCCAGCACCATCATGATACCGGCTTGGATACCGGCAAACATACCTGCGTTAGAGCCCAAAATGGAGTACAACACCGCACCAATGTAACTGTGTTCCAAGCCCTGTACAAATCCAACGCCAGTCGTGACCTTTGTAATATTGGCTCCAGGAAGCACATTGGCCACCGCATAAATCCGATTGAAGAACACTTCCGAGGAAATCGGGCCATTTGTTACAAAGAAAGCTTCCGAAATAGGAATATAGTTTCCCCAACATACAACGGAGCTCAAATATGAATCCATCGCAATTTTGAAATATTCCCCAAAAGGTGCATTCGGAACCAAAATGGGAATCAGCGCTACAACCACAAATGAAACTAAAAAGCTGACACCCCATGTAACTAACCCTTCACGTAAGTAAGGAATTTTCCCCAATTTTTGAGGAGCGGAAGTACTTTTTTGCCGATAAGAAACTACCGCTAACACCAAGGCGATTGCTACAAGCGCCCAGATGCACCAATTCGACACTGACCATTCGGCCGGGAACCAACCATTCTTTCCAACATCAATTAAATATAGAGCAATAATAGCGCCCGCCAAATAAAGTACCCACTTTTTTTGTGCAAAAGACATGATAATCACAAACAAAAATGCGGTAAGCATCAAATCCAGCATGGTGACATTAAATACCACCGGAATAGATTCCGGAATGGCAATTCCGGTCATCTTAGTAAACAAACTACGCACATTGTTTTCACAAGTCAGTAAAAATGCACCAATAAAAACAATCACGCTAATTTTGTAATAGCCATTCTTTTTCGCTTTCTGCAGTATTTTTCGTACAAACATGAACATCAAAGCAATGATGAACATAGAGCATCCTGCAATTCCCAATTCAATTTTACTGATGAAATCAGGATTGGAAAAATACAGCAATGTTAACAGAAGAAACGAAATTAAAGACGTGGGTAGCGTAACGGCAATAGCACCTAAAATTGCCGCCATCATGCCAAACCGCCGCATTAACGCGCAAATGGCAAACTTTATCGGCATTGCACCTGGAATCAAACTGTTAAAAGCCACAAACTGATAATATTCATCTTCGTCCATCCAACCTTGTTTTTCCACCAATTCCTTTTCAAAAATTGGAATAAGCGCATTACCACCGCCAAAACCAACCATACCCAATTTTGTAAATACACCAAAAATCTTCCAGTAATCTTTGGCGCTGCATTTCTTTTGAACTGCAGTGTCGGATATTGTGTTTTCCTTCTGCACCGAGAAACCCTCCTTTTGTTCATAAACGGATAAAAGTGGAACCGTCTTCCCGGGCAGGTCGTTTGAACTTTCATCCGTTTTGAATTAATGTGACACTAATGTTACTCGTAAAACTTGCTAAAGTCAATAACTTTATTTCATTTTTGTTAAAACAACCGATTATATAGAGGTAAAATTGGGCAACAACATCACAACTTTCATCCATAAAGAATAAAAGTGTTTGTAAAATCATCCACTATTTGACAAATCGATACACTTTTCATACAATAAAAAAAAGGTTAGTTAAAAGGATCGTTTATTTATGCCATTTGATTTTAAAACCATCGAATCGCTATCGGACACTGCGCGGAATGTTCTTAATCAAATTCAAAAGGATGGCCCCATCACTAAGCAAAAAATTGCGGAACAACAGCAGCTTACTATGTCCACATTGAATCGCATTCTTGCTTCTTTGGAGCAAGAAAATCTAATTATTACGTTGGGTGTTGCCGAATCAAGCGGTGGCAGACCGCCGTTACTCTATGATGTTTTTCCCAAGCGTTATGTTGTAGGGGTTTCTTTTGGTGCCCTGCGATTCAATTTAACAATTACAGACTTTAAAAATCGAGTGATTTCGGATCAGCGGTTTCCAATGGAAACAAGCTTCACTCCCGAAGAATTTGTTTCCCACGTTTCTTCGCTTATTTTTGAGCAACTTGAGGCTAACCACATCGATGCGAAAGATGTCTTGGGAATTGGGATTGGTATATTTGGAGCGCTGGATTATGAGACAGGAATTCTGACCCGACCTATTATTTTGTATTTAAATGAGCATTGGATTGGCGCCAATTTGTGCGAGCTCTTTGAAAAGGCTACCGGATATATCTGTAAGTCTGATATTTCGGTGAACGCTGCCGCATTGACTGAGCAATATTACTCTATGGGAGCTGGATATTCCAATGTATTATATCTGAACTGTGGCGTAACAATTCGTGCAGGTTTTGCATCGAATGGGCGGTTAATTCGAACAAAAGATGGACAGGACACTGCCTTTGGTCACATGGGTATCTGCATTGATGGAGAACGGTGTTCATGTGGAAACTACGGGTGTGTCGAATGCTATTCTTCGATTCATTCCATTTTAAAAAGATTCCTTTCGGCCAGTAAGCTGGGTCGAATCTCGTCCATTCGAAAAAATCCTACCGATGTAACTATTCAAGATATTTGCCAAGCAGCGGAAGAGGGAGACTTGCTATGCAGCGAGTTGCTAACCCATGCTGGTATGTGCATTGGATACGGACTTTCCAACTACATCAATTTTTTAGGGCCTGAAATTGTAATTTTTTCTGGTCTGCTCATGGATCTTTCGCCCTTGTGTTATGAAACTGCGGTAGAAACTGCCACCAAACGTGCTGTCTCTGATAATATTCGTTTTGTAAAGGCCAACCCGGAATATGATTCCATCGCGGTAGGAGCATGTACCATTTTAATTGAAAATCTCTTGACTGGAAGATTGGGTGTGTAGCTTTTTGATCAAATATAAAATGCCGTTCTTTGAACGGCATTTTTTCTTACAGAAGCATCTGTGAGGCCCTGGTGTAGGGCCAGTTAGCAGAAATTGCCAAGAGAAGGGGCAGAAGTTTCGATTTTAAAGT
>NZ_CAUWGY010000114.1:0-5805 GCF_963558415.1 uncultured Ruthenibacterium sp.
TGTGATTGCAGATGGAACAAGTAGCTTTGAAACGGAAGATACGGTGATTGTGGTCACAACCTGTGAAAATCCCATTATGCAATTGCAGGATATTTTTGAGGAGTAAAAACGGACATGAATATCAGACTTGTGGGCCGGATGGTAAGTTCCATTTTGTTTGTGACGGAAGTGTTCATGATCCCGTCGTTGGTTCTGTGTTGTGTGGATGGGGACCATGAGGTAGCCATGGCATTTCTCGCTTCCATGGCAGTGATTTCGCTTATAGCTGGCGCGCTTTATATTTTTGGCCGTAAGAGAGATGAGCGCTTTTCAGCACGCGATGGATTCGTTACGGTAGCTCTGGCTTGGGTTCTAATTTCTCTTTTGTGCGGTCTTCCGTTTTATTTTAGCAGTGAGATTCCATCCTATGTGGATGCGGTATTTGAAATTGTATCGGGTTTTACTACAACGGGAGCATCGGTCCTTCCGGATGTGGAAAGTTTGAGCCGAGGCGTATTATATTGGCGCAGCTTTTCTCATTGGCTGGGTGGTATGGGCATTTTGGTGTTTACATTGGCGGTAGTTCCGGCGAATCGAAATTCCGGCGGAACGCTGTATTTGATGCGTGCTGAAAGTCCGGGGCCCAGTGTTGGAAAGTTAACACCGCGTATTCGCCAGACAGCAATGATTCTCTATGGGTTGTATATCCTGCTCACCATTTTGTGTATAGTATTTTTACTGGCAGGCGGGATGCCTCTTTTTGATAGTGTATGTACAGCGTTTGGAACAGCGGGAACCGGCGGATTTGGCATCAAAAATGACAGTATGGCAAGTTATAGTCCATATCTGCAAAATGTGTGCACAGTTTTTATGCTGCTGTTTGGCGTAAACTTTAATGTGTACTTTCTTTTGCTGATTCGAAAGTTTTCCGCAGCTTTTAAGGATGAGGAAGTAAGGCTTTATTTGTTCCTGTTTGCGTCGGCGACCGGTTTGATAGCGTGGAATATCCGGCCTATGATGCAAAGTTTCGCAGAGAGCCTGCATCATGCGGCTTTCCAGGTGAGCAGTATCATGACCACAACGGGTTTTTCTACGGTGAATTTCGACGTGTGGCCTTCCTTTTCTAAGTCGATTCTTTTAATTTTGATGGCGCTGGGAGCTTGTGCCGGTAGTACGGGCGGCGGCATTAAAACAGTTCGGCTGTTACTGCTTGTAAAGGAATTACGCTACAATGTTCAGCGTACATTGCAGCCGCGCAGTGTCCGGGCAATCCATGTGAACGGTCGCGTTGTGGACAAGGAAGTAATCACCGGCGTTAATTCTTATATGGCTGCGTATTGTTTGCTGATTTTTGGAAGCATTCTGTTGATTTCGTTGGATGACTTTTCTTTGGAAACCAACATTTCTGCTGTTTTTGCGTGTTTTAACAACATTGGACCGGGATTTGATGTGGTAGGTCCAATGGCAAATTATGATGCATTTAGTGATTTTTCCAAAATCGTTTTAACCGTAGATATGCTGTTAGGACGTTTGGAAATCTTTCCACTGCTGGCCCTGTTCAGCCGCAGTGCATGGACAAAGAAACTTTAATTTCTTTCTCCTGGCGTGAGCCGGGAGTTTTTTTAAGAAACTTTTTCCGTGACGGATGATATCAGGAGGAAAACAAGTTCATGAAACAGTCTCGTGGCCAATGGGCCAGCAGCTTGGGGTTTATTTTGGCGGCTTCCGGAAGTGCGGTGGGCCTTGGGAATATTTGGAAATTCCCTGGTAAGGTTGCTTCTTATGGCGGCGGCGCATTTATTTTGTGCTATGTTTTGATCGTCGCATTGGTAGGATTTCCGGTAATGCTGGCAGAGATTAGTATCGGACGGAGTACGCAAAAAAATGTGGTTGGAGCCTTTCGCAAGCTGAATCGGCGCTGGACTTTCCTTGGAGGAATCGGCGTCATCACATTGTTCGTTATTTTATCTTATTATTGTATTGTCGGCGGTTGGGTACTAAAGTATATCCAAGTATATCTCACAGGAGCGCATTTCGGGGTCGGAGAGACCGCTTATCAAGATTATTTTGTGAATTTTATTTCGAAGCCGATTGAACCTCTTTTGTGGGGGACTTTGTTTCTTGCAATGTGTGTTTATGTGGTCGTACGTGGTGTCTCCAAGGGGATTGAACGAGTAAGTAAGTTTTTGATGCCGTGCCTCTTTTTGATTTTGCTGGCAATTGTAATACGCAGTGTTACACTTCCAGGAGCAAAAGAAGGATTACAGTATTTGTTTACAGTCCGTCCGGGGACTCTCAATGGAAATACCTTGGTCGGAGCTCTGGGACAGGCCTTTTTCTCTTTGTCGGTGGGAATGGGCATCATGGTCACTTATGGTTCCTATGTGCCTAAACGGGAAAATCTCGTGAAAAGTGCCGCTTTTATTTGTACCATTGATACAATGGTGGCAATTTTGGCGGGCATTGCGATTGTTCCTGTAGTATTTATCACACTAGGGGCAGAAGGTCTGGGTCAAGGCGGTGGATTTGCGTTCATGGCTTTGCCGCAGGTGTTTGCGCAAATGCCAGGTGGAATTGTATTTGGCTGTCTATTCTTTATGCTGCTCTTTTTGGCTGCATTGACAAGTGCTATCAGTGTTCTGGAGAGTTGTGTAGCCTTTTTGACGGAAGAATTTCATATGGGGCGTTTAAAGGCCATCGTTGTACTTACAATTCCAATGGCTTTTTTGAGCGCAGGATATTCTTTGAGTCAGTCCGAGGTGCGCAATTTAAATCTGCCTTGGTTCGATTTTGCTTATGGTATTCAGATGTTACCGATGAATGCGGTGTTGGAGAAGTTTACAGATAACTTGATGATTCCGCTGGGGGCACTGGGTTTTTGTCTGTTTGTCGGTTGGGTCTGGGGAACGAAGAATGCCTTGCACGAAATTGAACTGGACGGGAGAACGTTTCGCTTCCGGCGGGCCTGGTCCTTCTTGATTCGATTTTTGGCGCCTGCGGTAATCGTTCTGATTTTGTATTTTACCCTGGGAAAAGGTCAGGGCCTTTCATAACACAAAAAAGAGGGGCTTAGGCCCCTCTTTCTGTCTCTATTCGGCGTTTGTTCCATTTGGAAATCACAGTGCTTTGAATTCGTCGCATTATGCGGATAGCCAAGAACCAAAGAAAACATAGGCAGAACCAATAAAAACAATAACGCAGACAGATTTGCCCCAAAAGATTGGCTGGTTCTGCGCTATAATCCCAAACTTGCCAGTCCAGCAAAAGGTTTACGATCACACCAGTTGCAAATTCAGCAGCAGTAATCAGCCACATGCCGGCGGCCGCTTGGAAAAAAATATTGGTCCCAAGATGAACGGCAATGCTGTAAAGTCCCAGAAGACATAGCCCGCCTAAAATTGTCATGGTCCAGTGTGTGTATCCACGGGCTAAAATTTCAATGAGGCTGTATCCGATGGCGCCGGTGGAAAAAATGGCTGTTTGTTTTTTCATTTGTAATCACCTGTGTTTAGGGTGCTCAGAGCCGGCGAAAAATATACACAGTCCTTTGTGGCACAAATGGACAAAATTAACAAAATGTGCTATAGTTATAAGGATTAATGAGTCATGAATATAGGTAGGTCGATTCATGGAAAAGCTGAAAACCAGCGCGTGCATCGTTGCATACGGCGGATACGAAGAGGTAGTGCGGGCAGCTTCCTCTGTTTTGTCGTATACAAAACAAACGGATGTTTCTCTTTATTTGGTGGACAATGCCTCTCCCGATGAAACGGGAAAAAAGTTGGCAAATACTCCTTTTGAGGGTTCTGTAAAAGTGGTATGCCGGGAGACAAATGGAGGCTTTGGAACAGGACACAATACGGTGTTGAGCCAGTTGAACAGTAAGTATCATGCGGTTGTAAATCCGGATATTACTTTGGATACTGATGCAATCAGCGCATTGTGTTTCTGGATGGAGGAGCATCCGGATGTGGTGATGGCAACGCCGCGTCTCCGGTTCCCGGATGGACGCGAGCAGTATACGGCAAAACGTGTTCCGACGATGATGGCGCTGTTAGCACGCCAGCTTCCATTGCCTTTTTTGAAATCGGTGGAGAATCATTATTTGATGTTGGATGAGGACTTGACATGTCCCCACGAGATTGATTTTTGCACGGGAAGCTTTTTTGTCATTCGCACGGATGTTTTTCAAAAAATGGGTGGCTTTGATGAGAGCTACTTTATGTATGTGGAAGATGCGGATATTACCCGCAAGGCGCAACAGTATGGAAAGGTAATGTATGTGCCGATCACATATGTTTATCATGCGTGGCACAGAGATGCCAATAAAAAATGGCGTAATTTTTGGATGCAGATTCGTTCCATGTTCCATTATTGGCACAAATGGGGATTTCGCTTTTTTTGATTCGTAAGGTGTGGGCGGTACTTAGCCCGTTTTGATACAAAGTAAAAAAATAAAGGAGACATGATTATGAAAGGAATCATTCTTGCTGGAGGTGCAGGCACTCGGTTGTATCCGCTCACCATGGTTACATCAAAACAACTGTTGCCTGTTTACGACAAACCGATGATTTATTATCCGTTGTCCACGTTGATGCTGGCGGGAATTCAGGAGATTTTGATTATTTCTACGCCGCAGGACACTCCTCGGTTTGAGGCGCTGCTGGGAGATGGAAGTCAGTTTGGCGTTCACCTCAGCTATAAGGTACAGCCTTCGCCTGACGGACTGGCCCAGGCCTTTTTGTTGGGAGAAGAATTCATTGGCGATGAGTGCTGCGCTATGGTGCTGGGAGACAATATTTTCTACGGAAATGGTTTTTCACGTATTCTGCGCAACGCTGAAGAAAATAGCCGCGCCACAGTGTTCGGATATTATGTCAATGATCCTGAGCGTTTTGGAATCGTGGAGTTTGATGCCAATGGAAAAGTAATCAGCGTGGAGGAAAAACCGCAAAATCCAAAATCAAACTATGCGATTACAGGACTGTATTTTTATGATAAACGAGTAGTGGAATTGGCAAAGCAGGTGAAACCGTCTGCTCGTGGAGAATTGGAAATCACCACGCTGAATGAGCTGTATTTGAACCAGGGAGATTTGGATGTACAGTTATTGGGACGTGGATTTGC
Source organism: uncultured Ruthenibacterium sp. (assembly GCF_963558415.1). Taxonomy (NCBI): domain Bacteria; kingdom Bacillati; phylum Bacillota; class Clostridia; order Eubacteriales; family Oscillospiraceae; genus Ruthenibacterium; species uncultured Ruthenibacterium sp. Next base: position 5,107 of record NZ_CAUWGY010000114.1, read on the forward strand.
ATGGCTTGATACGGGAACAATGGATAGTTTGGTAGATGCGGCTGATTTTGTTCGTATGGTGGAAAAGCGCCAGGGAATCAAAATCAGTGCACCGGAAGAGATTGCATATAAAAACGGGTGGATTTCTCGGGACAAGTTGCTCGAGAGTGCAGAACGTTATGGAAAAAGTCCTTACGGCCAGCATTTAAAACAGGTCGCAGATGGAAAATTGCGTTATTAAGGGGAATGTATCATGAAACTGCTTATCACGGGAGCAGCCGGTCAGCTTGGTACTGAGCTGCGCCGGCAACTGGCGAGGGGCGGTTGTTCGCTGGGCACCATTCCAGAAAAGTTGAATCGCGCTACGGTGATCGCTACCGATGTGGGCGTAGATGGTATGGAGTCATTGGATATTACCGACCGCCATGAAGTAATGGCTTTTGTGCGCCATCATCAGCCGGATGTAATTTTGTCTTGTGCGGCATTTACTAATGTAGATGGCTGTGAGACGAACAGAGATGCTGCCTTCAAAGTAAATGCCTTGGGCGCTCGAAATTTGGCCATGGCGGCGGAAGAGGGAGACGCAAAGCTGATCCACGTATCTACCGACTATGTATTTAGTGGTGCGGAAAATGGCGGTATTGCGCTGGATGAAACTGCACAGCCGGCGCCTATTAGTGCCTATGGTTCTACCAAACTTTTGGGCGAGGAATACGTGAA
>NZ_CAUWGY010000115.1:0-5683 GCF_963558415.1 uncultured Ruthenibacterium sp.
CCCGCCGGTGAAATTCGGCGTTACAATCGTTGTCAAAATAATTCAGATAATAACCGCCTGTGCGCTCAACTGCCTCCTGCGCACGCCTTTCCACACCTCGGCGGCCATACACGTAGTTGGTCAGGGCAATTTTGGCTCCCAATTTTGCCAGCATGTGCTGGCGTTCAGTGGGTACAGTAGCCGGCATACATAATACAAGAGGATGTCCGCTACGAGCACAAGAAATGGCAAGCGCCACCGCAAAGCTGCCGCTGGAACCCTCCACCACCGTCTGCCCGGGTTTTAAAAGTCCTTTTTCGGTGGCAATGGCCAGCATTCCTTCGGCCAATGCATCTTTCGCCGAATTGGTAGGTCCTCCTGCTGCCAGATAGGCATACAAAGAAGGAGACAATCCATGCCGTGCACTGTAACCGGCCAGGCGCACCACAGGGCGTTGGTACAGCGTTTCGTAATAGCTTTGAAAAATCTGCACAGAAAGTCGCCTCCTTTGTGAAAAATCGGACATTTCTTCTTTTATTATACAATAAACGTCATCATATGCAACAGTGAAAAGAACCGAAAAAACGCTCTTTTTTGTCATTTTGCCAAGAGCTTTTTTGCCTGTAAACCTATTGACTTTACATGTCGGTTGCGGTATAATAGCGCTTGTTGTAAAGTGGTTTGCGTTTACAAGGCGCTGAAAGGAGGAAAAGCCGTGGCCAAAAATTTGGAGATTTCTTATTTGCTCGATTTTTATGGCGATGTGCTCACTGATAAACAGCGCGATGTGATGGAACAGTATTACAACGACGACTTTTCTCTGTCTGAGATTGCGGAAAACTTTGGCATCAGCCGGCAGGGCGTACGAGATGCCATAAAGCGCGGCGAGACCACCATGCTGGAATTAGAGGAAAAAATTGGGTTTGCAAAGCGCTACCGTGCCATGCAGGAAGGACTTTCCCGCTTGGACCACTTGACTCGGGAGATTCGTTTCTGCAATGCCAATCGTTATGATATGAGTGAGGAGATTCAGAACTCCTGCAACGAGATGCTGGACATCGTCAAGTCCATTACGGACAATCCCTAACACACCGAAAGGAATCGATATGGCGTTTGAATCCTTAAGCGACAAACTGTCGTCTGTTTTTAAAAAGCTGCGCGGCAAAGGGAAACTTACAGAGCAGGATATCAAAGAGGCGATGCGCGAAGTGCGCATGGCTCTTTTGGAAGCTGACGTCAACTACAAAGTTGCCAAAGACTTCATTGCAGATGTGACTCAGCGCGCTATGGGTCAGGAGGTTATGGAGAGCCTGACTCCCGCTCAGCAGGTCATCAAAATCGTCAACGAGGAACTGACTCGTCTGATGGGCGGCGATGAAGCCGCGCGCATCCATATTAAGTCCAAGCCGCCAACAATCATCATGATGTGTGGCCTTCAGGGCGCTGGTAAGACAACACACTGTGCCAAGTTGGCCAAACGCTTTCTGAAAGAAGGACATCGTCCGCTTTTGGTAGCGTGTGATATTTATCGTCCTGCTGCGGTGGACCAGTTGTGTGTAGTAGGCGCTCAGGCGGGTGCGCCTGTGTACAAACTCGACGGCGAAAAGCCTGAAGAGATTGCGCGGCGTGCGGTAATGCACGCTAAGGATTACGGCAACGATATTGTCATTCTGGATACGGCTGGCCGTTTGCATGTGGACGAGGAGCTGATGGCAGAGCTGGCTCGCATCAAGCAGACGGTGCCCGTGGATGAAACTCTGTTGGTCATTGACGCCATGGCAGGTCAGGATGCTGTCAATGTGGCAAAGAGTTTTAGTGAGAGCACAGGTTTGGACGGTGTTATCCTTACCAAACTGGATGGTGACACTCGCGGCGGCTCTGCGCTTAGCGTGCGTGCTGTAACAGGCAAGCCCATTAAGTTTGCTGGTGTGGGCGAAAAACTGGACGACTTGGAAGTATTCCATCCAGCGCGTATGGCCAGCCGAATTCTGGGCATGGGCGATGTGCTCACGTTGATTGAAAAGGCACAGGATACGGCCGACGCCAAAAAGGCAGAGGAGACCGCCCGCCGCCTGATGGAGAACAAGTTTGATATGAATGATATGCTGGATCAACTGGCACAGCTCAAAAAAATGGGTGGTGCAGGTGCGTTGATTTCCATGCTGCCGGGTCTTGCAGGCAAGGTGGATATGGATGAGATCAACGAGTCCAAAGCATTTGTTCACATTGAGGCGATCATTCAAAGTATGACGCCTGCGGAAAGGGAAAAACCGTCCATCATTGATCCGAAACGCAAGCGGCGGATTGCCGCAGGCAGCGGAACAAAAGTGGAGGATGTGAATCGGTTGCTTCGTCAGTTTGAACAGATGAGCAAAATGATGAAGCAGTTGAAGCGGAATCCGAAGAAGTTTGGCCGCGGTGGCCTAGGCCGTTTGTTCGGCATGTAATCGATGGTTTCGGCCTTTGGTCGATTCTATATAAATCTTTATTGCAATGCGATAAGACAAAGCGAAAATACAGGAGGTGACAGCATGGCTGTTAAAATCAGATTGCGCCGTATGGGTGCGAAGAAAGCTCCCTTCTATCGTGTGGTAGTTGCGGATTCCCGTTTCCCTCGCGATGGCCGTTTCATTGAAGAGATCGGTTATTACGATCCGACCAAGGAGCCGGCAGTTGTGAAAATCGACGCGGAGAAAGCTAAAACTTGGATTGCTAACGGCGCCCAGCCCACTGACACGGTGCGTGTTCTGCTGAAGAAAAACGACATTCTGTAATTTGGAGGTAGCGACATGCAAGAGCTTTTGTTGGCAGTCGCAAAGGGCCTTGTGGAAAACAAGGACGCCGTGCAGGTAACGGTAGACGAAGCCAATGAGGAAGGCGTTATCGTGTACCACCTCACGGTTGCGGAAGAGGACATGGGCCGAGTGATCGGCAAGCAGGGCCGAATTGCCAAGGCTATTCGTGTGGTCATGCGCGCCGCCGCAGTGCGCGAAGGCGAGAAGATCATGGTGGAGATTGGCTAATAGGTCCCCGTCAGCCTAAAAATGGCTGTCGCAAGGAACTTTGTGAGTTCTTTGCGACAGCCATTTTTGTTTTACGGCATTGAAAAAATAAAAAAAGCATGGTATCGTTTTTATGTGACAAGCAGAAAGGACGGTAATGTTATGCGTATTGCAGTAATTCACACTACACCGGCCACCATCGCCAGTTTGGGTGATTTAATCCGGCAGGAGATTCCTGGCACAGAGGTGTTCAATCTTCTGGATGATTCTATTTTGACCGACATGAATCAGGGGCACGCGGTGGATAAGGTTCGTTCGCGCTGGCTGGAATACGCCCGCATTGCTCAGGACAATGGTGCACAGGCCATTCTCAGCGCCTGTTCTACGGTGGGAGAGTTTGCTGAAGAAGCAAATCAGTTGTTGCAAGTTCCGGTGTATCGCATTGATGAGGCAATGGCTCGTGAGGCAGTGCGCCGAGGCGGAAATATTTATGTGTTTGCAACTCTTCCCAGTACGTTGGATCCCACCACACGGCTGTTGCAGCGCCTTTCCGGAGAGCAGGCGAATCAATGCAAAATTGAAAGTGTATTGGTAGAGGGTGCCTATGATGCGTTGGCGGCAGGAAACCGCGCTTTGCACGATGAAAAAATTGCCGATGCGCTTGAAAAGCACGGTATACATGCGGATACGATTGTGCTGGCACAGGCTTCAATGGCCAGTGCTGCGGATGGGTTGGATCCAAATTTGCGCCGGAAGGTGTTGACAAGCCCACTGTTGGGAATCCAAAAACTGCGGGATGATTTGAGCCGGTTGGAGGCAGAAAAATGAAAAAGGTTCTGGTTGTAGCAGATGATATTACCGGAGCGGACGATATTGGATTAATGTATTATAATAGCGGCCATGCCGCGGTATTATATCCCTTTCCAAGTGCAGCCAAGGCCAATTTTGATGGATTTTCCAAATTGGTGGTAGACACGGATTCTCGCTTTATAAAACCACAAGAGGCATACCAAAGAGTCTATCAGGTGGTGCAACGTTTTGCGGGCGAAACCGATCAGTTTTTTTCTAAACAGTGTTCGGTATTTCGTGGCAACATCGGTGCCGAATTTGATGCAATACTTGATGCCTGTGGAGAGAATTTTGCTCCTGTGGTTTTGGGGTTTCCGGATAATGGGCGTACTACGTTGGATGGAATCCATTATGTGTACGGGGTAAAATTAGAGGAGTCTCAGTTCCGCAACGATCCGGTCAATCCCATGCGTGAGTCGGATTTGTGTAAAATTTTATCTGCGCAGACTCAGCGGCCGGTTTGCTCGGTGAATTGGCGCGAATATGAAAAGGGAGCAGATTCTGTGCGCGAAATTCTGCGCCAAAAGAAACAGCAAGGTGGTTACGTCATTTTTGATGTCCGGGACAATCAAGATTTGGAGCTCCTTGCGTTGGTTTTGAAAGATGAGCGTGTGATTTGTGGAAGTTCAGCAATTGCCTACTACTTGGGACTTTTGGAATCCACGAAAGAGCAGGAGAAAACATTCACTTGCTCTGCGCATAAGGAAGTCCTTTGCATTGCGGGAAGCTTGACGCCACAGACCGCTGCACAAATTGAATTTGCCGGCCGAATAGGGTATCCCGTTTTGACTTTGCAAACTACAGAATTGTTTTCTTCTGCTCGAAAAGCGACTGAAATGGACCGATTGAAGCGGGAATATCATGCGGGCCGCAACAGTGGTATGGTTGTGATTCGCACCTGTGCGGACTTGCAAAAAATTGAGCAGACCAAAGCGTTGGCTGCACAGCAGGGATTGAGCGCTCCGCAAACTGCAACGGCCGTGTCCGATGCTCTGGCGGCATTGGCACACGAATTGGCAGAGGAAAACGGTATTGAAAACTTTATTGTGTGCGGCGGAGATACGTCTGCCTCGTTCTGCCGGAGATTCGGTATTGGCGGTATGCGTGTTGGCCCTCAAATTGAGGCAGGGGTATCGTTGTGTGCATCTCTAGAAAAATCAGATTTGCATTTTGTACTTAAGTCGGGCAGTTTTGGCTCCAAAGAATTTTTGGAAAAAGCGAAAGAAAAACTACTGCAGGAGGATGTGGCTGCACATGTCTTATGAAGAACAGCGACAAGAACTGATCCTTTGGTGCAAGCGAATTTACGAGCGCGGATTGGTATTTGCCAGCGATGGGAATTTTAGTATGCGTTTGCCGGATGGAAATATTTTGATTACGCCCTCTAAGCGCAACAAAGGATTTCTGGACCCAGAAGAGCTGTTGGTGGTCACCCTGGAAGGAAATTCGCTGTCCGGGGGAACTCCATCCTCGGAATTTCCCATGCATCGGTATATTTATGAAACCAGCCCGCAAGCACAAGTGATTCTTCATTCCCATCCGCCTTTTTCAACGGCCTTTGCTTCGGCAGGACGGTCAGTGCCGGAAGATTATTTTGTAGAAGCACCTTTGTTTTTGGGAAAGGTTCCTGTGACGGAGTTTGCTGTCCCAGGAACACAGGATATGGTGGAAATCATTAAGCCGTATGTTTCCACTACCAGCAATCTGCTTTTGAAAAATCACGGAGCTTTGGTGTGGGATAAAACTTTGGAGGCGGCGTATAACCGATTGGAAGTATTGGAAGCGGTGTGCCGTATGGCCTATTACACAGAAGCGTTGGGTGGTGCGGACCAAATCACACCTCAACAAATGGA
>NZ_CAUWGY010000116.1:0-5675 GCF_963558415.1 uncultured Ruthenibacterium sp.
AAAAGATGGCGTTTCTTATGTACTCGTCTTTAAGCTCTCCCGGTTTGGCAGAAATGCAGCAGATGTTTTGAACTCCTTGCAGCTCATGCAGGATTTTGGAGTCAATCTGATTTGCGTAGAAGATGGCATTGACAGCTCCAAGGATGCCGGTAAGCTGATGATTTCGGTACTGTCTGCGGTTGCGGAGATTGAGCGAGAGAATATCCGAACACAGACAATGGCAGGACGAGAGCAAAAGGCTCGTGAGGGTAAGTGGAACGGCGGCTTTGCTCCCTATGGCTACAAGCTGGAAAACGGTAATCTCGTCATTGCTGAAGATGAGGTTGAAGTTATCCGTGTCATCTATGACCGCTATATCCACACCAGCGATGGTGTTGCCGGAGTTGCCAAATATCTGAACCGGAATGGCTATGTAAAGAAGCTGCGGCAGAACAATACCATTCCCGGATTTTCGAGGGATTTTGTGCTGGATGTGCTTGACAATCCTGTTTATATGGGTAAAATCGCTTATGGCAGACGGAGAACCGAAAAGAAACAGGGTACGAGAAATGAAATGCACGTGGTTGAGCAATCGGAGTTCCCTATCTACGAGGGTCAGCATGAAGCTATCATATCCGAAGAAGATTGGGCACTGGCACAGGATAAACGTAAGCTCAATTCCTTTAAGCGGGAAAAGGTGAATAATCCAGACCATGCACACATCCTGTCCGGCATCCTGAAATGTCCATGCTGCGGCAAAAGTATGTACGGCAATATTGCCAAGGCTCATAGCAAGGACAAGAAAACACGGTATTATTACTACTGCAAAAACACGGTCACAGCCACGGGACATGAATGCAGCTTCCGGCTCAACATTGAGCAAACGGAAATCAATAAAATGGTGGCAAAAATCATTTCTGCTATGGTCAACAAGCCTCGGTTTGTGGAAGCAATTAAAGCGAAGATCGGAACGGCTGTTGATACAGCAGATATGGAAAAACAAGTTGCTGTTCTGCAAGGGCAGTTAAAGCAGGTTTTAGGTACAAAAGGTCGATTGGAGCGTCAGATGGACACCTTAGACATTAACGATGCCCATTATGACAGAAAAATTTTGGATTTGCAGCGCCGTTATGATGAACAGTATGATATGATAGGTGAAATCGAAGCGCAGATTGACGAGCTGCAAAATCAGATCCGCAGCATCAGACAAGAGAAAATTTCCGGTGATAATATCTATCAGCTTTTATTGGCGTTTGATGAAGTCTACAATTCTGCAACGGAAGCGGAGCAGAAAGAGTTTATGAAAGCCTTTATTGAGCGAATCGATATGTTTCCGGAAAAGAGGAAGGACGGCTGTTGGATTAAAAACATTGTGTTCAATTTCCCTGTGCCGATTGACGGCGAGGAAGTGAAAGAACTTCCCTTGGAATATGGGACAACAGTCGAGACAGTTATATTTTTATCCAAACGCAATGTTGAGTAACGCATAAAGCCGAGTTGAATCCAGACAGGCTGGAGCATGTCGCTCATCTTGTGCAAATCAAAAACGAACGGAAACATCGAAACAAGCAAATGCTATTTTCCAAGGCACAAAACTGCACATCATATCAAATAAAACCCGCCTGATTCCGGAAAAGGAACCAGGCGGGTTTTTTGTATTTAAAACAATCCACTGTATTGTGGCAAGGGATAATCCATTTCGTAGTTACGACAGAGATCTAAAAACGCCTTTGCTGCTGGAGTTAGATATTTGTCCTTATGATGGATAATATAAAAACTACGTCTAAAATCCATCCCTTCTGCACCGAGTGTAACTACCAAACCACGCTCCAATGCCCCTTGTATCATTCGGCGAGGTAGAACAGCAATCCCCAAACCATTAATCACCGCATTGACGAGGGCTGTGGTACTTGCCGCCTCCCAAATCGGTTTTACAGAAATACCCGCATTTGCTGCAGCCTTATCGAACACATCTCGTGTTCCACTTCCTGGTTCTCGTAGAAGGAAGTGTTGCTGGCTAAATTGCTCCAAACTCAAACGCTGACCCTGTTTAAACCCTTCTTTCGGAGAGGCAATAATACATAAACAATCTTCCATATATTCTTCGGTATGTATGGCAGAATTATGAGAAATCCCTTCAATCAGTGCAAAATCAAGTTTGTTATTCATAATTGCTTGCTCCAATTGATCAGAAGGCGCAACCGTAACCTGCACTTCTGTTCCTGGGCGTCGGTGATAAAATGCTTTCACATAACTTGGAAGAAACTGCGAGCCAATCGTAATACTTGCTCCCACTCTTAAAAGACCGATGGAATCCCAATTTCTCATTTCTCGCTCCATATCGTCAAATTGGGCAGAAATGCGAAGCGCATATTGTAAAAAATTTTCTCCTGCTGAAGTAATTTGAAGTCGTCGGCCAATACGATCAAAAAGAATGATTCCATAATATTGTTCCAACTCTTTGATTGCAAGACTGACTGCCGGCTGGGTCATGTTCAGATTCTCTGCTGCTTTCGTTGTATTGCAGTTCGCATTGCAAACAGCACAAAAAATTTTCATATGACGTAGAGTCATAGTTGAAACTCCTTATATCAAAAATGATATTATTTATATTTAATTATATTATTTTATTTATCATAAAGCAAGTGTTATCATAGTACCCGTGGAGGGTGATCACTTGAAAAACGAAAAAAAATCAAAGTTGATGCAATTGTTTTTTTCTGTATTTAAACTGAGTGCCTGTACTTTTGGTGGCGGTTTTGTAATTGTTCCTCTAATGCGAAAACGTTTTGTCGAAGAATTGGGCTGGGTCGACGAACAGGAAATGATAGACATGACAGCCATTGCGCAATCCTCTCCAGGGGCGATTGCGGTCAACGCATCCATTCTTATGGGATATCATGTAGCAGGCGTACCGGGTGCACTGTTGACAGTGTTAGGAACCGTAACCCCGCCACTTATCATTATTTCGATTATCTCGCTATTTTATCAGGCGTTTCGCGACAACGCCATTGTTAGCTTAGTAATGGCTGGAATGTTATGTGGTGTAGCCGCTGTGATATTTGATGTGGTCATTGATATGTCAAAAACCCTTTTTCAAAAAAAGCGACTCCTGCCAGTTTTTGTCTTATTGGGAGCATTTGTTGCAGTTCGCTTCTTTTCTGCAAATATTATTGTAGTGATTTTTGTTTGCGGCATCATTGGTGCCTTTGAAACACTCTACAGAGAAAAGCAACATAAGGATGGAAAGGTAAAATGATATATCTGGAACTATTTTGGAGCTATTTTCAAATTGGACTGTTTAGCATTGGTGGCGGTTATGCAGCTATGCCGCTGATTCAACATCAGGTAGTTGAAGTTCATCCGTGGCTTACCATGACGCAATTTGCGGATATCGTCACAATCGCGGAAATGACCCCTGGGCCAATTGCAATAAACTCCGCAACTTTTGTCGGTACCATGGTTGCCGGTTTACCCGGCGCAATCATTGCAACAATTGGCTGTATCTTCCCGTCTTGTGTAATTGTGATGACCCTTGCTTATATCTATTACCGTTTCCGTGGCCTGAGTATTGTACAAGGTATCCTCGCCGGGCTACGCCCCGCTGTAATTGCCATGATTGCTTCGGCTGGAATCAATCTGTTTTTTACTGCGGTTTATGGTACAACAACTTTACCAGTCGATCTTAAAAGCATCAATGTTGTGGCTCTTATAATCTTCCTTTGTGCATTTTATGCATTGCGAAAGTGGAAACTAAATCCTATTAAAGCAATGGTAGGTTCTGGTATCGCAGGATTGCTTTTGTTTTCTTTATTCTAATTCGGAGGTCTAAATATGCGGTACATAATGAAATCAGGAATACTATCTATCTCGGAAAATGCCAAAAAACTTGCCCAAGTTACAAGTGCTTTTGGAAAAATGAAGAAAACCATATCCTTACCGGATGGCAGCGTACAATATCAGACAGACATCGACATCATGGATGCTCCCGCAGAAAAAAGAGGCGATGTTCGCTATCGGGTTTATACGCTTACCAATGGCAATGACCAAGTGCTAATGGTCGCACATCCCGGATATGCCAAAGAGGATGACCCGGATATGGTTGCCTGGCCGATGTGCCGGACACCGAAAGTAGACCATGCAGACATAATGATTGATGGCGTAACATATTTACTGGTTATGCACAACAGCCAAAATTATGCTCTCAAGGACGGTAAAGGTACTTCTGTGCTACAAATTATGCATAAGGGTATCTCAGGTGGCTGGACAATAGAAACTGCTAAATCCTTTAGTGCACAGGTGATTTGCGGACTATTTATATTCTGTCGATACATAGAGCAGGAAAATGAGTTTATCATTGTTTGAAAAAGCATAACGGAAATAATACCGTTCAAAACAATATCTTTTATAGAATCACAATCATTTCTGTAATGACGCAAATAAATTCTTCCTATATATCGTCTCAAACGCCCCTACGATCAGGGGCGTTTTTCTTTTCTCTATGTCCGTTTCCAAATTTCGACGATTCTTTCAAAGCGAATTGAAAGAATCGAACACAAGATTAGCATTGCAGCGAAAAAATAGCCCCTTGATGATCGGCTCTATGGGATGTATCATAAGAATAAAAAGTTAGAATTGTTGTTGAGCACCATTAGAATTCAAAAATAGGTTATTGCAGCACGCAAAATTTTCATCATACAGAAAAAACGGATATCTTGTTGTGCAATAACTTACAGGCATTTTCCTGTCCCACTTTTTGATTGACATTCATCGAATAGGAGGAGTCAAAATGGAAGTAAAAGAATGGTCTTATGAAGAAATGCCGGACTTTACGGAATATGTTGAAGGAGCACACGTTATTTCAACCACCGGCGATGAAGTAGGCGTAACATATATTCATAACGTTGAATATGCCGAAATAAACCATGAAAAGCTTTACTTGCAGATTCTTTTCCCTTATACACGTAATCACCCCAACCCGCTTTGCCCCTGTGTTGTATTTGTGCAAGGGTCTGCTTGGCTTCCTCAAGATGTTTATGCTCAAATTCCAGGATTGACCAAATTGGCAGAGCGTGGTTACGTCGTTGCCATTGTGCAGTACCGTCATTCGGGAATCGCTCCGTTTCCGGCCCAAATTATGGACGCTAAAAACGCGGTTCGCTTTTTGCGAAAAAACGCCTTAAAATATCATATTGATGCCAACAATATTTTTCTTTCAGGTGATTCATCCGGCGGTCATACAGCGATGTTTGCTGGTATCATGCATGATGAGACCACAGAAAATTTATATCCTGATACTTCCGCGGAAATAAAAGGAATCATCAACTACTACGGAAGTACCAGCGTTATGGCGGATGACTCCAACCCTATTCAAATTTTGCATTGTCAACCCGACAGTCCAGAAGGAATGGTCATGGGACATGTAGATCTGAGAACCAATCCCGATCTTAAGAAAAAGCTCTCCGTCGAATGCAATATAACATCCGATACAGAAGTGCCTCCTACTTTAATTATCCATGGTACCAAGGATCGCCTTGTAAACTGTGAATGCAGTGTCATTCTATATAAATGTCTAAAGCAGTATAAAAAAGATGTGCAGTTATACTTGCTTCAGGGAGCAGACCATGGTGGTCCTGAGTTTTGGACCCAGAACATAATCGACATTGTAGATCAATTTCTTAAAGAACATATATAAA
>NZ_CAUWGY010000117.1:0-5509 GCF_963558415.1 uncultured Ruthenibacterium sp.
CACAGAATGAAATTCTGTGTTCAAAGGGGCTTGGGGGCGTTGCCCTCAACAAGCAGTTTGTGGCAAATGGATAGCCACAAGCATTGCTTGCTGGAAACTAAAACAGGCATAATGCTGCTTGTAGTGCTGCACAAAATCATTTACAATTCAAATATCAGGAGGTAATGACTATGAGAAAGATTGTATCCTGTGAGTTTAACATAGATACTGCCTGCGTGGAACTGCGTCTGGAGGACGGGACGCTGCTATCTATCGACTGCACCGCTGTGGAAAACGAAGTGGCAAACAGTATGTACCAGCGGTCGGAGCTGGATTACCTGATTTATAATGATCCAGTGGCGTATGCCAACTTGATTCTGAATGGTGATCCAGATCTGTATCTCAAGGCTGTGACAAAGAAAACTCCATTAGATTAACAAAGAGAATCCGCCAGAAGTAGTATCCAAAAGATGTGCTCCTGGCGGATTTTTTCTTTCTCTCTAAAGCGACTCGGAATTGAGTTTTTCACGAAAATGTGATAAAATAAATCCAAGCATTTCTTGCTTGGGGGGACTAAAATGGCGATTTGTTATGATCGGTTATTTCATTTGATGATTGATAAAAAGATAAGCAATGCACAGCTAAAAGAGAAGGCCGGTTTTAGTGCCAATATTATTACCCGCCTAAAGCGTAACGAGTATGTTTCTATCGAAAGCATCGAGAAGATTTGCCGCGTGATGGAGTGCGGCGTGGACGATATTCTGGAATTTATTCCGGAGGAAAAGGAAGGAAAAGAAGTATGAGCCTGAGTGCCAATGTAAGTGAAAAAGCCGCTCTGATTTGGGCGATTGCAGATAAATTGACCGGTGTATACAAGCCCCATGAATACGGCGAAGTGATCCTGCCTCTCACGGTGATCCGCCGTTTTGACTGCATCCTAGCCGATACCAAGGATGCGGTGCTGGAGAAGTTTGAGACTGTGAAGAATCTCCCCATGCGGGATGTGCTGCTGCGCAACGCCTCCGGCAAGGCATTTTACAACACCAGCAAGTTTACCTTTGAGCGGCTGTTGGACGATCCGGACAACATCGAGGCCAACTTCCGAGACTACCTGAACGGCTTCTCAGAGAATGTCCGGGACATTCTGGAAAAGTTCAAGTTTGACGGCCAGATCACTACCATGGCCAACAAGGGTATCCTCTACATCGTCATCAAAGAGTTCACTACCCCCAAGGCCAATCTGCACCCGGATGTGATCTCCAACCTGGAGATGGGCTACATCTTTGAAGAGATCATCCGCCGCTTCTCTGAGTCTCATAACGAGGACGCTGGACAGCACTACACCCCCAGAGAAGTGATCCAGCTGATGGTCAATATTCTGTTCTACGATGACAACGACATGCTGTCTGGCAACAATGTGGCCAAGACCATCTATGACCCGGCCTGCGGTACTGGCGGTATGCTATCGGTGGCGGAGGAGTACCTGCACCAGCTCAACGCCTCCACCGAGCTGATGGCCTTTGGGCAGGAACTGAACGACCAGACTTTTGCCATCTGCAAGGCGGACATGCTCATCAAGGGCAACAACGCCGATTTTATCAAGGACGGCAACACTTTGTCCGACGATCAGTTCGAGGGCCAGACCTTCGACTATGTGCTGTCCAATCCGCCCTTCGGCCGGGAGTGGAAGAACGAGAAAGCGGCGGTGGAGGCTGAGTCCAAGCGGGGTTTTGCCGGACGGTTCGGCCCCGGTCTGCCTGCGGCCAGCGACGGGCAGATGCTGTTCCTGCTCACTGCTATTTCCAAAATGAAAGAGCCCAAGGACGGCGGTAGCCGTATTGCCATCATCCACAACGGATCGCCCCTCTTTACCGGCGACGCCGGCAGCGGCCCCTCTGAGATTCGCAAGTACATTCTGGAGAATGACCTGCTGGAAGCCATCATTGCTTTGCCCAACGATATTTTCTACAACACCGGCATTGCCACCTATATTTGGGTGCTGTCCAACAAGAAAACCGGAACCCGACGGGAGGGCAAGGTACAGCTCATCAACGCCAACAGCCTGTATGAAAAGCGCCGTAAGGCCCTGGGCAACAAGCGCAACGACATTCCGGAGAGCGTCATTGCGGAGATCACCCGGTTGTACGGCGACTTTGTGGAGAGCGAGATCAGCAAGATTTTTGATACTGCCGACTTTGGTTATACCAAAATTACGGTGGAGCGGCCCTTGAAAGACGAGAACGGCCAGCCGGTGCTCAAGAAGGGCAAGCCCCAGCCGGATACCGCCCTGCGGGACACGGAAAACGTGCCGCTGAAAGAGGACATTCAGACCTACTTTGACCGGGAAGTGCTGCCCTTTGCGCCGGATGCCTGGATCGACGAGAAAAAGTCCAAAGTGGGCTACGAGATCCCCTTCACCCGGTATTTTTACAAGTACGAAGCCCCCAAGCCCTCGGCGGAAATCATGCAGGAGATTCTGGCTATTGAATCGGAGCTGGACGGCGCTCTGGCGGAGGTGTTTGGAGCATGAGAACGATGAAAGACAGCGGGATTGAGTGGATTGGGGAGATTCCACTGGACTGGGGCACTTCCAAAATGAGATATATTGGACAATATATCAATGGATATGCTTTCAAGCCAGATGATTGGTCCTCTGAAGGTAAACGAATTATACGAATACAAGATTTAACAGGGACTAACAATAATCCTAATTACTATGCTGGGCAGTTGCCAGATAAATATAATGTTACTGCCGGAGATATTTTAGTTTCTTGGGCAGCAACTTTAGACGCTTTTATCTGGAATAATGATGATGCATGGTTAAATCAACATATTTTTAAAGCTATTTGTTTTCCAAAAGTTATTGATAAGAATTTTTTCTTTTGGGTTCTTAAAGAGGCTATGGAAAATATGAATAACGATAATAAACATGGTATTGTTATGCAACACATTACATTGTCAGTTTTTAGTAATTTTACAATACCATTACCTCCAAAATTGGTACAGCGCAGAATTGCTAACTACCTCGACCGTAAGTGCGGCCAGATTGACACTATTATTGCCCGGCAACAGGAAGTGATCGAGAAACTGAAAGCTTATAAGCTGTCCGTCATCACCGAAGCCGCCACAAAAGGTTTGAATCCTGATACGCCCATGAAGGACAGCGGAGTTGAGTGGATTGGGGAGATTCCGGAATACTGGCAATTGTCGCATATTGGAAATCTCGTTGAGATGGGGTCAGGCGGGACGCCAGACCGTAAAAAGCCTGAGTATTGGGAAAATGGGAACATTCCTTGGATGTCATCTGGAGAAATAAATGATGAATACATTTATTCTACAACAGAACACATCACAGAACTTGGACTTCAAAATTCAAATGCAAAAATCTTACCAGTTAATACTGTTATGCTTGGTTTGATTGGGCAAGGAAAGACTAAAGGACTTACTGCAATTTTAAAAACAGAAGTTTGCTGCAATCAAAATTTGGCGTATCTGATTGCTGATGAAAAATATTTGCATTACAGATATCTCTTCTATTGCTTCAAGGCAATGTATTTTTATATACGTGGTTTGGTTGGAGAATCTCAAGCAGGTATATATTCTTATTTTCTTAAAAAACTTCATATCCCTCTGCCTGATATTGAACAACAAATTAGAATTTCAGATTATTTGGATGCAAAGTGCGAAGCCATAAAAAGCTCTATTAACAAACGGGAGCGCATTATTGAAAAGTTGACAGGTTATAAGAAATCTCTTATTTATGAGGTTGTGACTGGAAAGAAAGAGGTGTAAGGTTTGAAAAAACGCATCTTCAAAATCATACTCTCTTGCCTTGCACTTACATTCATCTATTTCCTTCTGGACATAAATGATTTACCTACCAGTATAGGAATTCAAAGCGAAAATATTAACTGGGATATTGCTTCAATTATCATTGGTAACATTGTGGTTATATGCCTATATCTAATTACATTCAATGTGCTGGATCACAGAAGTATAGAAAAAGACAAGAACCAACGGGAAGTTGCCTTGCTTTTGATGTCCAAAACATATGAACAGTGCAAAGAATCTGTCTTATTATTGGAACGTCGTGAAGTCCGAGAAAAGGCTGTGGAAAAGTGTAATTTTCACAAAGTGATTCACGAGGACAAACAGATGCAATACTATCTCGACTTTCCGTTCAAGTTTCATGAACAGATTGTCGAATTTGCTTCTACCGGAATAATTTCTAAAAAAGAATTTTCAGATTATCTGGATTTGCGAGAGGCTTTTAGAACGCACATCAACATAAGGATTATGTCCTTTGACCGAGAAGAGTTACCTAATTCTACAAAGAACGAGTTTTTTGCAACTTATGAGAGAGTTACCAGCTTTCTGAATAGAGGTGAAAAATAGTGCCCGACTTTGACGTAAGAGAAAAACGCTTTGAGCAGGATATTGAGGAACATCTTACTACATACGGCGGCTATCAAAAGGGCAACCCCGCCACCTTTAACCGGGAAAAGGCGCTGGACACTGGCACATTTCTTTCCTTCATCCGCACCAGCCAGCCTAAGGCATGGGAGCGGTTTGAGAAAATCTATGGAGCCGACAGCGAGCGGCAGCTTATCGACCGTTTTTGCCGGGAAGTGAAGCTGGTGGGCCTCTTAAAAGTGCTGCGCCAGGGTTTTACTGACCGGGGCATCAAGTTTCGGGCAGTGTTCTGGAAGCCGGAGACCTCTATCAACGAGACCAGCCAGGCCCAATATGCCGCCAATATCCTCCACTGCACCCGGCAGCTCCACTATTCTCTCAGCAACGAGAACAGCATTGACATTGTCCTGTTTCTCAACGGCATCCCCGTGGTGTCCATGGAGTTGAAATGCCAGTTCACGGGGCAGGACACCTCCAACGCAATCCAGCAATATAAATTCGACCGAGCGGGCAAGGACGCTATTTTCGAGTTTAAAAACCGGGTGCTGGTTCACTTTGCTGTGGATTTATCCAATGTTTATATGACCACTCGGCTGGAGGGGCCGAAAACCTATTTCCTGCCCTTCAACCAGGGCAGCAACGGAGCCGGAAATGTGGGCGGTAAGGGTAATCCCATCAACCCGGACGGCTACGACACCGCCTACCTGTGGGAAAATGTACTGTGCAAGGACCGTTTACTGGAAATCTTACATAAATATCTCCACTTGCAGCAGGTCAAGGACGAAAAGACAGGTGAGGTAAAGTACGAGCGGATGATCTTCCCACGGTATCACCAGCTGGATGTGGTGACCAAACTACTGGCTGATGTAAAGGTAAACCGCACAGCGCAAAATTATCTGATCCAGCACAGCGCCGGTTCCGGCAAGTCCAACTCCATCGCCTGGCTGGCCCATCGGCTCACCGGTCTGCACGATGCTCACGACGAGAAGATTTTCCAGTCCGTTATCATCGTCACCGACCGTCGGGTGCTGGACAGCCAGCTGCAAAACACCGTCTACCAGTTCGATCATGTGGCGGGCGTGGTGCAGAAGATCGACAAAAACGCCCAGCAGCTCCG
>NZ_CAUWGY010000118.1:0-5261 GCF_963558415.1 uncultured Ruthenibacterium sp.
CCGGCGTCCGGTGATATAACCATCTGTAAATCCAGAGCGCGAAAATACATTTTGTAATAATTCTTCATCGTAGGGCTGACCGTCGCGTGCCTGTACACAGGCATGGACGGCGGCGGCCACGTATTCGGGCGTGCGCAGACGGCCCTCGATTTTGACGCTTGCCACGCCTGCCCCGGCCATAGCGGGCAGATGGCGGATGTGGCTCATGTCCTTGAGGCTCAAGTGGCACGCACCGGGAGCACCGGCGCTGAAGGGCAGGCGGCACGGACCGGCGCAGGCGCCCCGGTTGCCCGAGCGGCCGCCCAAAAAGGCGCTCATATAGCACTGGCCGCTGACGCTCATGCACAAAGCGCCGTGGATGAAGGTTTCCACCTCGATGCCGCAGTCGGCGGCGATGGCGCGAATCTCCTCAAGGCTCAACTCCCGGGAGAGAATTACCCGGGAAAAGCCCAGATCCCGCAGCATCTGCGCACCGGCCAGACTGTGTACGCTCATCTGAGTGGAACCGTGCAGCGCCAAATCGGGAACCAGTTGTTTTGCCAGGCGGGCTACCGCCAGATCCTGCACAATGAGTGCGTCGGCACCGGCAGCGGCCACGTCCCGCAGCGCCTGTTCCAAGCCGGGCATCTCGCCCGGGTAGAGGGTGGTGTTCAGCGTCACGTACACTTTCACATTCCGGGCATGACAAAACGCCGCGGCCTCGCGCAAGGCTGCGGCGGAAAAGTTGCCCGCGGATCGGCGGGCATTAAAATGCAACAGCCCGAGATACACAGCGTCTGCCCCTGCGTACACCGCCGCGCGGAGCATGTCGGCATTGCCGGCAGGCGCCAGGATCTCGGGCCGGTTCAAATTCTGAAACGGCATTATTTCTGCTCTTTCAGATAACCCAGCTCACGGCGCAAACGCTCCCCCTCGCGCCGAGCCTCTTCAGCCGCCAGCTTGGCCTTGGCTGCGTCCTCGAGATAATCTTTGATCTGGGCGCGCATGTTGTCCGCGCCGCTGGTGCTCTTTTTCAATTCGTCCAGATAGCCCAGGGCCGTGATGACCGCAGCCGTAGCCACAGAGGCCGTCGGGTTGTTGACCATCATCTGGCTCATATCCGCATCCAGTTTTTCCGCAAGACTTAAGACGTACTCCTCCGTGTCGGTGGTAGCGATCACATAGCTCGAACCGCAGATCTCCAATTTGATTTTATTGGCAGGCATGTGAAAACCCCTTTTCTAAAAATAAGTAGTCGGACGGCAAAGTGGGGACACCCCGCCCATTTTGCCATCGTTTCTTCCCTATTATATACGAAATCTTCAAAGATAAAAAGTGGATTTTTGAAAAAAGGTCATAAAAAAAGTGTTTTTATTGAATCCGGCCGCCTAAAATACTATAATAAAGGTGCTTTTATGCAAGATAAAATAATTCTTTTATAAAATGATAAAGTGGGAGTAGATGAATTTGGAAACCAAAATGACGACCAAAGCGTTTGAAAAAATGCTGGAGGACAAACTGTTCAGTGAGTTTGCCATCGACATTGCCTCTGCCACGGACGAACAGATCTATCGTGCACTGGCACTGATCGTACGGGGCATGCTCAGCCGCAAACGCAAGGAATTCATGTCCCGGACCTACGGCACCGGCAGCAAACAGGTGTACTATCTGTGCATGGAATTCCTGATGGGCCGCAGCCTGAAGACCAGCCTGTTCAACCTGGGACTGAACGAGATTGCCGAAGATGTACTGAAAAAACACGATATCAAATTGGAAGGCATCTACGATCAGGAGCCGGACGCAGGACTTGGAAACGGCGGACTGGGCCGCTTGGCCGCATGTTATTTGGACGGTCTTGCCACGGACTGCATTCCCGGCACGGGCTACTCCATTCTGTACGAGTACGGTATTTTCAAACAGAAAATCGTGGACGGCTGGCAGGAAGAGCACGCCGACAACTGGCTGCCCGGCGGCAGCGTGTGGCTGAAAAGCCACCCCGATCAGGCGGTGGAAGTGAAGTTTGACGGCGAGATCGAGGAGAGCTGGGAGGGCAGCTATCACAGCGTGACCCACAAGAACTACTCCAGCGTCATCGCCGTTCCCTACGACATGTACGTGTCGGGCTACGGTTCCAAGGGCGTGTCCCAGTTGCGTTTGTGGAAGGCAAAGGCACCGGGCTTTGACATGAGCAGCTTCAACGCGGGCCAGTACGGCAACGCCATCAACAAGAGCGCCAACGCGGAGCTCATCAGCAAGGTGCTTTACCCCAACGACAACCATGTGGAAGGCAAGATTTTGCGTCTGCGCCAGCAGTACTTCCTCAGCGCCGCGTCCATCGGAGACATTGTGAAAAACCATCTGTCTCAGTACGCCACCTTGGACAATCTGCCCGACCAAATCGCCATTCACATCAACGACACGCACCCGACGCTGGCCATTCCCGAATTGATGCGCATTCTGCTGGACGAGTGCGGCTTCACCTGGGAGCATGCCTTTGACATCACCCGGCGCACCTTCGCTTACACCAACCACACGGTCATGAGCGAAGCGCTGGAGAAATGGAACATTGACATCTTCAAAAAGACGCTGCCCCGCATCTATCAGATCTGCGAAGAGATGGACCGCCGCTGCCGCGCGGATTTGCAGAAAGTGTTCTACGACGACTGGGGCAAGATCAACTACATGGCCATTCTGGGCGACAACCAGGTGCGCATGGCCAACATCTGCTGCTATGTGTGCCACACCATCAACGGCGTGTCCAAACTGCACAGCGAGATCATCAAGCAGAGCGTGTTCCACGACTACTATCTGTACGCGCCCAAAAAATTCACCAACGTGACCAACGGCATCGCTTATCGCCGCTGGCTGCTGGCTTCCAACCCCGGCCTGACCAACCTTTTGAGCGAGACCATCGGCGACGGGTTCAAAAAAGACGCGTCCAAGCTGAAAGATTTTGCGAAATTTGCCTCGGATAAGACCGTGCTGGCAAAACTGGGCGAAGTGAAAGAGCAGAACAAGGTCATTTTTGCCGAGCACCTGGCAAAGGTCACCGGACAAATCATCGACCCCCACAGCATTTTCGACGTACAGGTCAAGCGCATGCACGAGTACAAGCGCCAGCATCTGAACGCTTTGAACATCGCATCTCAGTATCTGTATCTGAAAGATCACCCCAATGCGGACTTTACGCCCAAGACCTACATCTTCGGTGCCAAGGCCGCACCGGGCTACTATATGGCCAAGCAGATGATCCGCCTGATCTGCAAGCTGGGCGCTCTCATCGATGCGGACCCCACCGTGCGGGAAAAACTGCGGGTGGTATATCTGGAGGACTACTGCGTGACCACCAGCGAGCGGCTGATGCCCGCCAGCGAGGTGTCGGAGCAAATCAGTCTGGCCGGCACGGAGGCGTCCGGCACGGGCAACATGAAGTTCATGGTCAACGGCGCGATCACACTGGGCACTTTGGACGGTGCCAACGTGGAGATCTGCGACGCGGCCGGCAAGGAAAACGAGATCATCTTCGGCATGCTGACCAAAGAGGTCAACGATCTGAAGAACTTCGGCTATCATCCTTCCAGCTTCATCAGCGCCTGCCCGCAGGCCGCGCAGGCACTGGACTTTTTGGAGCGCGGCTGGAATGGCGACAGCTTCCATGAGATCACATCCAACCTGCGCACTTCTGACCCGTACATGGTCATGGCCGACTTTGCCGACTATCTGCGGGCCCAGGCAGATGTGAGCCGCCTGTACGCAGACCGCGACACCTGGAACCGCATGAGCCTGATGAACATTGCAAACAGCGGCATCTTCTCGGCGGACCGCTCCATTCGCGACTACGCGCAGAACATCTGGCACGCAAAGCCTGTGAAATAAACCTTTGCCGGACATTCTCTGCCGCACACGGAATCGTGTGCGGCAGTTGTTTCCGCATACATTTTGCATAGGGAGTCACCGAACCGTATGACGTCAATCTACAACAGTCAGGACCGCTTTTACAAAACCCCTTACGGAGCTGTGCGCGCCGGCCAGGCCGTCACGTTCCGTCTGGCCGTGCCTTGCGATTTCGGCTGCACCACCCCGTATCTGATTTGGAACCGGGACGGCGGTGAGCCGGTGATGCAGCTTTTGCACAAAGAGGACACCCGGGACGGCCGGGATGTGTTTTCCTGCACGCTGAGCTTTGCCCAGGCCGGACTGTACTTTTACTATTTTGATTTGTACACCGGATACCGCAAGTTGTACCGGGGCGCGCTGGGCGAGTGCATCATGACCACCGGAACCGGCGAAAGCTATCAGTTGACCGTATTTGAAGCGGATTTTCAAACGCCCGCGGCCGTGGCTGGCGGCGTGATCTACCAAATTTTCCCCGACCGGTTCTGCGAGGGGGTAAAAAACAAAGTCATGCCTTTTGCGGACCGCATTTACCGGCCTAACAAGCAGGGCGAACCTTATTTCTGGCCCACCGAGCAGGCCGACGGCCATCTGAACCAGGACTACTTCGGAGGCGATCTGGAGGGCATTCGCCAGAAACTGCCGTATCTTGCGGACCTGGGCGTGACGCTTTTGTATCTGAACCCGGTGTTTGAGGCTCATTCCAATCACCGATACAACACCGCCGACTACCGGAACATCGACCCGCTTTTGGGCACCAACGAGGCCTTTGAAGAGCTGTGCTGGGAGGCAAAACGCCACGGCATCGGCATCATTCTGGACGGAGTGTTCAGTCACACGGGGTCCGATTCCATCTACTTCAACCGGGAGTGCCGGTACAACTCCTTTGGCGCGTGGCAGGGCGAGGGCAGCCCCTTCCGCTCCTGGTACGATTTTTCGCCCAACTACAAGTGCGGATACCGGTCCTGGTGGGGCTTTGAGACCCTGCCCGAAGTAAACGAACACGACCCCGCGTACCGCAATTTCATCTGCGGCAAGGGCGGCGTGATCGACTACTGGATGGAGCGGGGCGCGTCGGGCTTCCGCCTGGACGTGGCGGACGAACTGCCGGACGATTTCATCGAGGACATTCGCCGGGCCGTCAAACGCCACGGCGAGGACAAATATCTGCTGGGCGAGGTGTGGGAGGACGCCACCAACAAGTGGAGCTACGGCCGCCGGCGCACCTACCTTTTGGGCAAGGGCCTGGACGGCGTGATGAACTACCCCTTCAAGGACGCGGCCATCGGCTTTGTAAAGGGCGAGGACGCCCGCAGTGTGGCCGACCGAATCGTGCGCATCTGCGAAAATTATCCCGCGCCCGCTTTGAACGCCACGATGAACTTTCT